>JAHFLI010000156.1 GCA_023255615.1 Candidatus Woesearchaeota archaeon | reverse complement strand
TCATGCATAATGAAATGGTAGGCATAGCAAGAGAAAGTTTTCGGAGGTTTAAAAGATTATCTCCATACATTTTTAAATTCGGTTTTCTCCTCAGTAGCTATGTTTCATGATCGTTATGAGGCTGGTAAATCATTATCACATAGATTAATCCGCTACAAAAACAAAAAGGATGCCCTTGTTCTCGGCATTCCTCGTGGGGGAATTGTTGTTGCCTCAGTTCTTGCGCAGGAATTGAATCTTCCTTTAGAGGTTGCGTTATCGAAGAAGATTGGATATCCTGGCAATGAAGAATATGCAATTGGAGCAGTGACGTTATTTGGAGAAATTGTTGATGAGAATTTTAAGGATAAAGGATATATTCGGAAGGAAGTTTCTGATATTAGAAAAAAATTGAACGAGCGATATGAACGATATGTCGGAAAACGTTCACCCTCCCCCATCAAAGGAAAAACGATTATTCTTGTTGATGATGGGGTTGCAACGGGAAAAACCATCTTCGCTTTTCTTGCTGTCGTAAAAAAAGAAAAACCTAAAAAGGTCATCGTTGCAATTCCTGTCGGACCACAAGAAACGGTTGATGAATTGAAAGGAAAAGCTGATGAAGTGATCTGCCTTGAAATGCCAGAGAATTTTTATGGGATTGGACAATTTTACGAGCAGTTTGAGCAGGTTGATGATGAGGAAGTAGTGAGGTTATTAAGGAGATGAAATTTATACCAACGACGCTGGCGCAACGAAAGAAGTATTATCAATTCCAGTTCGACCAAAAAAAAGTGTTTGACTGGTTCAAAAAAAATAAGATTTCTCCTCCGCAACTATGCGCGCTCGACATGGGCTCTGAGACAAAGATTGTTCTTGATAAAACAAAGATAGGAAAGCTGATTAATTTTATTCCCCGTCATTTACAACAGAAACTGATTGAAACGTTGCCTGAAGATGTCTACTATGATCGCAATCGATATACTGATCCGAAGGTTGCGTTGAAGAAACTCGCTTTTAAAGAAAGTTTTTCTGATCTCAATTTTTTAGGACAGGAATTAGCATTCGATATTGATGCCAATAATTTTGATTGCTCCTGTATAGATGTGTGTGAGAAATGTATTGCAAAAGCCCAGCGAAATAGTCTCAAAGTTGGGAAAAAATTAGAAGAACAGTTCTCGAGGATTGGTTATGGCTATAGCGGCAGAGGGATGCATGTGCACGTATTCGATAAACGTGCGTTTTCGTTGTCTATAAAAGAACGACAAGACATAAACACCACAATGAGATCATTCGGTATTGATCCTTGGGTATCGCGCGGACGAATACGATTAATGAGATTGCCATTCTCATTGAATGGGCTCGTTTCCCGAATTGTTGTGCCGTTATCTGCAGATGAAGTCGAAACCTTCAATCCATTGACTGATAAACGAACAATTCCAACTTATTCTTCGTCAGCTTCTTCTTTCTTATCGTAATAGTATTCCTTCTTTTTTTTCGCGGGTTGTTTTTTTGCCATAATCAGAGCGTTCAAAAACTGATATTTATAGATTGTGGATTACGAGTGAAATTAATTATTTTCTATATTGAAGAAATGGTTGATAAGAACTATTCTATCTGCTTTAGTATATCAACCATCTTCACTGCCGTCTCTATTGCTCTTTCAGCGTATCCTTGTGCACGCTCTTGTGCTTGTTTCCCCGTCATATTTGGACCGGAAATTCCTAGCGCAACGGGTTTGTTGAATTGCAAACTTAAATCAGCAGCGCATCGTGCTGCATTGTGGGCAACAATCTGATCATGATCCGTGCCTCCTTTCAGCACGGTACCAAGAACTGCAACTCCGTCAACATCTTTTTTTTGCAATAATTTTTTTATCGCAAGTGGAGTGTCAAATGCTCCAGGAACATGAATGGTATGAGAGATGGTAATCTTTTTTTTCTGTGCATAGGTGAGGGCAATCTCCAACATCTTTGACGTAATGCCCTTGTTGTAATCAGAAACAACGATTCCGAGTTTTATGTTATCCATCTGTAATCCTTCCAACATCATCAAATCCTTGACGCCGTCCAGAACCAGCGTACGGCGTTAATGTTTCTTTGCCATTCAGCAGTGCAAGGGCATTGAAAGTATGTTTTTCTGTTCTGTTTTTTGCTAATTGATATAATGCTTTTTCCGTTTTAACTTCATCCATATGCACGAACACTTCGAGAATGTGTTTATTCGTCAGCAATTGAACCATTTGAATGCCAAGAGAAGCTTCATGAGCACATTGTTTATCGATGCTCATTGGGCCGGGCATTCCTAGCGCAATGACAATGTCACAATTATATTTTTCAAATAATTTTTTACAGGCAACAGGTAAATCTTTAATCCCGGGAACGGTGTAGCGTTCAATCTTATAGTTCGGTGGAATTTTATTGATAGCACATTTTGCCATGTCTACTCTCGAGAAGGTTGTATCTGCAATGCCGATTTTCATGCACTCACCTTGACGATATCGCCGTCCTTCAGCTTTAATTTTCCACGTAAATAAACGGGCGCGACAATTTCAACAATATTCTTTCCATGTCTAGTTCTATGCGGCACTACAATTGCACCTTTCACATTTGCAAGAGAAATGGGATAGCAGGTCACTCCACCAAACGTTCGTGTTTTGGTTGTAAACGCCGAAATCTCAATTGGAGCAAGAGAAAAGAGAAACGATGCGATATTTTCTTCGTCACTGACCACATTTAATGTGCCTGGATAGGGTGTAAAACCGAGTTTTTTCGTCAACATGTTCTTATATTGGGGAATAGAAAGATAGTATCTTCCTTCACCTTCTCCGGTTGCGACTGTTCCTTCCAATAGTCTCTTTTGTATCGAAAAGAAGGTATCAAGAGTATGGTGAAGATGCTGCAAATCGTGAATACAATTCTTAGTTAATTGAAGACTCATGCCAGATGAAGTAACTGTACGCTTAATTTTTCCGTCCTTTTCTGCTTGTCTTAATTTTCGTGAAATTGT
>JAHFLI010000047.1 GCA_023255615.1 Candidatus Woesearchaeota archaeon | reverse complement strand
TTTTCTACTGGGAACGCAATCACTTCCTTATCTCTGAAAACCCCAAATTGAAATCCATCAACATAATCCAATTTTTCAATTGGGACACAACAATGGGTTTGAGACACTTTTGCTAGTTGACCAGATTTCGGACTAATTACTTTTGGTGGATTTTCTAGTGTACCGATTGTTGATCGACAAACATCCTGACTCATTTTTCCCCTCATCCCTTCTCTATAAATAAATTCAAATTCACAAGAATCTGGTGTTAAAACGGGGAGATCTACCCCAGCAAGATTTCTGTTCCAATGTTGGGCAAACCAAGGAGTAATCGCATAGAGCATCTGCGTTGTACCAAAGTATTGTAGCCATAATACTGTTGTCGGAAGATAACGATAAGACCCCTCATATACCCTCCTAATTACTTCTAAATCTGCAAATTCTTTTTTTGTTCTTTGAAATAATTGTTCTAATTCTCCAAGAGAAATCCAGCCATGCTCATCGATATAATCTTCCGGTTTCTTTGGCATACCTTGGAAGAGTACAGCCGTATCTCTATGATGTTCCATCCAAAATCTAGCTACGACCATTGAATTTTTACTACTGGCTGGGTTTTCTAGCATCTTTATCTTTTACTATTATTTAGTAATAACATTATATTTAAATCTTTCTATTCCTATGTTAATATTTATGAAAAAAGAAATGAAGATTATCGACTTCCATGTTCACCTTGGGGATATATTCAAACAAAATAATACTTTCGATTTAATTGGGAAAGGAATATCTTATGAAAGCAAACCTAACTTCTTTGAGTTGATTCGTTTTAATAACATTCATTTTGGTGGGTTAAATCATCTCGCAAAACCTCTGATCGCTTTAAAGGCAAGGTCGATATGCATGCATGCTACTTTTTCGAATTTGAAGAATTCTATGGAATTGAATAATATCTCGAAATCAGTTGTATTGGCATTGGAACCAAACGTTAAAAGCATGGATATTATTAATTTAGCTAAGTTAGATAATCGCACCATCCCTTTCTGTTCGTTAGATCCAAAATGCATTGATTTTTTGGATAGATTACGATTGTATAAAAAAAGTGGTGCAAAGGGCGTTAAGTTTCATCCTGTGCTTCAAAATATCAATCCCAATAGTGATAAGGCGTTACTGTTGTTTGATTCAATTCAAAAAGTTAAGTTGCCTGTTTTGTGTCACACGGGTTGGGACCCAATAGGCATTAGCAAATTTGGTAGCCTTAGTTTATTTCAAAAACTTGTTGAGGAATACCCCAGGATAACTTTTATTATGGCGCATTTAGGAATGTATGAGCCTCATAGAGCAATCTCCTTCGGACAAAACTATTCTAATGTTCACTTTGATTTATCATGGCAGCCGAAGGGAAATATTAGAATGGCTGTGGAAAGGCTGGGAAGTCACCGATTTTTGTTTGGATCGGATTGGCCGTTTGCGCTCCAAACTACTTCCTTAGATCTCATAAGAGCCGCTTTAGATGATAAGAAAGAGTTGGGAAATGTTCTTTATAAAAACGCTGCTAAGATTTTAGATTTGGAAGCGTAACCTTTATATCTGTTTAAACTGGGGCATCTAGTTTATGTTTGGATTAATAAAAAAAGAGATAGGTTACCTTTTTCGGCGTTTGGAAAATAGGTCTAATAGCTCTCAATCACTAGTGAAATCAGTTGATGATTATGTGAATCAATTGAAATCTCTAAATTACTATCCTGACAAGTATATTTCTTATTCTGGACCAAGTGTAAAAATGAAAGTCAGTCTAAATGGTAAAAAACCCATTATTGTAACGCAGTTTTGTACGAATAATTCTCTTGGGTTTGCAACCGATCCCGATATTATTGCTGCTTCGAAAGCTGCTTTAATGAAATATGGTTCTACATCAAATAGTGGATCTCCTGCATTGTGTGGAAAAATTCATATTCACGAAGAGTTAGAAAAAGAAATATCCTCTTTTAAGAGATGCAAATTCTCAACACTTTTTATGACGGGGTGGATGGCAAATATTGCAATAATTAATGCTGCATCAAATCTACTTCCAACTTCTATACCTAACTTCATTAATGATAAGGACACAATCATTTTATGTGATCATTTGAATCATGCAAGTATTGTTGCAGGTTTGGGTCTAACTAAAATTGAATCAATGGTAAGTAGTCATATGAGTGGGCATGTTTCAATTAAGCAATTTGAACATAATGATATGGAGGATTTAAAGAAAAAGATTAACAAATACAAATCGAAACACGAAAGGTTAATGATCGTTTCTGATGCTGTCTTTTCGATGGATGGAGATATTGCCAATTTACCGGAAATATTGGAAATTGCAGGAGAATTTAATGGTCTTGTAGTTATGGATGAAGCACATTCCACCGGAACTATCGGTGAGACTGGTAGGGGAATAGTGGAACATTATAAACTAAACAAGAGTAAAATCAATTCTTCCGGAGCAGATCGTGTACATATGACTACCCTTTCAAAATTTGCTGGGGGTGTCGGTGGATGTGTGATTAGTGATAATGTATCGTTTAACGATTTAATGCATATCTCTCCTTATCACATTTATACCTCAACATTACCTCCATCTGTTGCGGCAAGTTGTTTGGCCGCGTTTAGGAAGCTAAAGAAAAATCCACAGTTGGTTTCTAAACTTCAAAAAAACTCGAGATATATGAGAGAAGGATTGAAAGATCTTGGCTATGATGTTAGAGGTGAAACTCACATTATTCCTGTCGTATTGCCTGAGAAAACTAATGTAACTCTCTTTGGAAGAACTCTTTTCGAAAAACATAAACTCTTTGTTTCAGCTGTTTATGCTTTTGCAGCTTCTCCTAGACTAAGGATGACATGTAGTGCAATGCATTCAAAAGATGACATCGACTTATTGTTATCGGTCATGGAAAACGTTGGCAAAAAAATGAATGTTATCTAACAACAATTTGGTTAAATTATTCTCGTAAGTCAGAATCTCCACGCTTAGTGCGTGAGATGAATGGCATAAGAAATAGGCATTTATTTGGCCAAGTGAATATTAATAGCTTGATCAGTGTCGGCTTCATTTCGTCCGCCAAGAACTATAACTTTCCCAAACTCTTTCATCAACGTTTCATTAATCGTTCTTTCACACTGTTTCTCTACACCCATGACTTTTGCTGTTAATTTATTTGCGCAAGGACCCCCGACTGCAATAAACTCTCCTGAAGACATATTCAATGCTTCTTCGTCGGTAATTAATCTTTTGATAGGTGTCTTTTCTTGAGTTTCAGGAGGGATAAATGTTACATCACCAGCAGAAATGTACAATAAACTCTCTGCTTCATCTCTGGTTGTGTAAATGGTCATATTGTCAGGGTAGCCATCATTCTTATTCTGAACTAATTCAGATCCAAATTCATCTGTTCCTTGGTAAATGTCATAGGACCCATATTTATACATGAATTGGAGAGTTGTTGTCGATGTCGGATAACATACTGCGTCAAGAATAGCTGCCTGCTCGATAGGATTTGCAGAAAGACAACGTTCAGTCGCATTGATATCAATTTTACCGCCCGCATCTTCTGATACTGAAATTCTCATCATATCATGGTGAGACGCCCCATTGTAGGGAGCATATGCGTCCAGAATTGGCGAAATAATA
Organism: Candidatus Woesearchaeota archaeon; assembly: GCA_023255615.1. Lineage (GTDB taxonomy): Archaea > Nanobdellota > Nanobdellia > Woesearchaeales > JACQSR01 > JACQSR01. The sequence goes on along the minus strand of JAHFLI010000047.1, from coordinate 5,209 downwards.
CCAAACTCCAATTCTTTTGTCGTAAACACCAACCGATCATATGTTGTTGTATCCAGATCAATTGTTGATCCATATTGAGTCACAATGATGACTTGATCTCCATTATCAATGCTGCCATCATTATTCATATCAACAGTAATATTTCCATCAATAGCATTAGTTGTCACATTGACCTTATACCTCATTGAATCTAGATTAATGGCTGAAATACCACGGTCATATGAAATTGTCATTCGCTCTTTCGTTGGAACATTTTCAACGGTGATGGTTTTATCATTTACCTCTTGTCCGCGATATCTCAAGAGATGAGTAATCCCTCGTGCTTTTGTTATTCCCTCTGAGGAATCAGAGGTGACAATAAAATAATCATTGATGCTGATCTGTTTTCCTTCTTCAACAACTAAATCATTATCTGAATCTCCAAATCGTTCATAGTCATCCCCTGAGTTTTGTGCTCCGTTGTCATTGAAGAACAGAGGAATTTGAAGATATTCACTGTTTTTATTCATGAGATTTAAATTATACCTATATGATCCAATGGGCTCAAGAACAATCATTTCAATGGGGTTAAATTGTAATGCAGATCCATAATAATAGAAATCAAAACCACGTAAAAAAATGCTATCGGGATCTGGAATAATATCACTTAATTTTTGCGTTTCTCCGACATAATATGAATCTTTATTTGAAAACGATGCATCAATTCTACTTAGGGATAATTCTTTTCCTTCTGTCAATCCACCGTCTATTCCATTGATTTGTATTTCTGAATTCTTAATGTTATCATCATTCACTTTCCACTCGGCATTTGACGATGTACTGTTCGTTATATTTTGATCTTCTAATGTGATCATCCTCGTTCCGATATCGATCTCCACAAGATCATTTTTGTCTGATGCTTCGTTGGGGATAATATCAGAAATGTAAATGTGAAATGAGGATGATGGAGACGAAATCTCTCCGACTGACAAGACCGGAATAGTTTCTTTATCGATCGAAAAAAATGCAGTTCTTGAAACATCATTAACAGATATTAATTGGATACGATGCGAGCTGTTCTCAAAATGAAATTCTCTCGTTTCTCCTTCTTCCATCACTGCATGTTGTTCTTCTTCAAGAAGTTTAAGACGGACATGCTCTTTTGCAGGATGTGCCGCTTCAATGATTCGAAATGTTCTCCCTAACATAGTAAACTCTTCGTCGAGCAAGTCCATAAATCGATAGGAATCTGTTGATGAACCGATGCGCGAGATCAAGGGAGTTCTAAAAATAATCTGATACTTGTAGAGCTGATTGTTTTTTGGGAAAAGAAAATATTCTTTTGGAATATTATCGCTGTCGTATGGGACATCATCTGCATACTGAAAGACACTATATCCACCATCTTTGAGTAAAATTTGTTGCGAATAATCAAATGATCCTCGATCATTCACGAATGTTTCATTTTGCAATACCGACAATTGTTTTTCGGTTATTACATCTCGCACTCTTGTCGTATTTTCTGAGCCTTCGAGCATATTTGAAGGTTCTCGAAATTGGTATGCGTCACCAATGATAGTGTATCCTGAATTTGGGTAATATGTACCTGGCGAAGAGTCGATTGTTGAAAGAGCGTCCGCAAGCCGAGATGCAGCATAGACATCAGATGGTTGAGCATTTTTGCCGACAACAACGTACGCATCTTTGAAATCTTCTAGAGAAGCAGAACAAAGAGGTACAACTAAAAGGAAAATAAGAAGTACCCTCTTTTTTTTAATGTCTCCAAACATTGATCTATCATTTTCTTTTAACCAACATTTATAAACCATTCCATTCAGGATGGTGTTATGGATTATTCAAGAAAAAAATCATGCCTGAAGGGTATTCTGAAGAAGATTACTCCCGATGTGATTATTCTTTTATTGATGGTGATTTTCTCTTCCGAAATGTTTATATATCAATCGTTATATCTGTAACGATATGGAAGAAAAACTTACGATATGGTCATATCTTGAACCATTCCTTCTTACTCGTGAGCCATTGCATCTTGCGGATATCTCACAGAGATTGAAGAGACCACATCCAACCGTTCGCCAGTATCTCCATCTTTTTGAACAAGATGGAATTCTCACCAAGACAATAAAGGGACGTCTCACCCTCTATGCCTTAAACAGGTCATCACCTCTTCTGATTGATACATTGGTGCTTGGAGAAAAAGAACGTCTCCTTCGCGTCTGCAAGAAAAACCTGCTTTTAGGAGAACTGAATTCTTTTTTGCATCAGTCTCTCTCAGAAAATCATAAGGCGTTAATTTTCGGATCTTCAGTCAGCGATTTTAAAAAAGCACATGATGTTGATCTGCTTGTTGTTGGAAAGCAGATTTCTGTTGCGGTATTTGAAAACAAATTTAACATTAAAATCCATCTTATTCACGTCAATGCTCTTTCAACAGTTACTGATCCACTTCGTGAAGAAATCAGAAAGCGACATCTTCTTATACAGGGAAGCGAGGAGTTATTGACATGGTTACTTTGAAATGGTGCAAAGATCAGAATAGGGGTATTTCGCTTATACAGCCAAATGATAATTTATGTGCAGAATATCTGGCAAGTGCAGAAGAAACACTTACTCTTTTGAAAGATATTGAAAAAAAATCAAGGATGTGGTTGGCAACGACGAAATATTATTGTGAGTACTTCGCTGTGTACGCTCTCTTGATGAAGATCGGTGTTAAATCCGAGATTCATGACTGCACTATTGCCCTTTGCGAGCTTTTAGAAAGCAATTACGTCATCCCCAAAGGAACATCTCGGACATTAGAAAGAGATAAAAATCTGAGAATTGACAATCAATATTACCTCAAGAATAGGGAAGTTCCGTTTGATTATGATGAAATGGTAGAATTTATTATTCACATGAGACAATCGATCCAATCGTTGACCTATGACAAGATACACTCTATGAGGGAATTGGTAAAGAGGAGCTAACATGGGCCCAAAGAAATCAAAATTAAAAACTGCTTTGGTGTTATCAGGTGGCGGTCCGAAAGGAGCTGCTCAGATTGGAGCGTTGAAGGTTATTCTGAAGAAGATTACTCCTGATGTGATTATTGGTACGAGTATTGGTGCGGCCAATGGCGGATTGGTGGCGTTGGGCGTCTCATTAGAAACTATCGAACGATATTGGTTAGATGTAAAGAAAGAAGATGTTTGCAAGTTCAATCTCAAAATTCTGTATCAACTTCATTTGTGTGATGCTATTTATTCTCATCGTGGCCTGCACAAACGATTTCAGTCTTTTTTTAACGGTTATCATTTTGCAGACTGCAAAATTCCCTTGTATATCAACACAACGCGATTAAAAGATGGCGCAAATATAGTCTTTCATGAAGGATTAATTCTTGATGCTGTTTTGGCCAGTTGTTCGTTACCGCCTATCTATCCACCCTATAAAATCAAAGGAGTAAAGTATATGGATGGAGGCCTTACTGAGTTCGTTAATACTGAAACTGCTCTCGCACTAAAATGCAAACAAATTATCATTGTTAATGTTGGCTATACTGGCCACCCAGATAGATTCGACAAAGGAATGTTGAGATTGTCGCATCATGCGATTGAATTGCTGGCGTTTCAATCGTTACGAAAAGAAATTGAAGAATGCAAACATGACAATGTTGTCGAAGTAAAATGTGATATTGATTCCTATAATATGGATTTTTCTAAGATTCCTTATTTTATCGAACAAGGGGAGATAGAAGCGAAAAAAGTGTTGAGAAAAATTATTGTTTAAAGTTTACCAATTGCCTCCAGCAGTTTACGGTGACCCTTGACGAGTTTTTCAAATCTCTCTAGCTCTTCTTGGACTATTTGCAATCTTTCCTTATCGGTGAAATGCTTTGATTCTGCCATGTTTTAACCACTCTTTGATCTCCTGATCAGTGTAATAGTTTTTCTCTAATCCCTAATAAAACTTTCGCTAATTCAGGGCTATCTTTGATGTTAAATTGAACCTGGTTTCTTGACAAAAAATCTTTAACAACGATAAATGCAGTCCTTCGATTTCCACTGGCAAACGGATGTCTTTGAATAATGCCTTTGAGGAGACAGACTGCTTTGTCAAGAATGTCTCCCTGAAGACCCTCACATGACAGTATCACTTCATTGATCTTACTTGCGCTCAGTACCTTTGGCTCATCAGCTTTCTTCGCTTTTATTGTTGTTAAGGCGAGCAGATTGTATTCAATGATTCTCTCCATCGTTGGGTAGATAATTGGTTTTTCCATAGTATCTCCTATTTATTCAATGTTTAAATAGTTTATTCAAGAGATAAAGAAATTATCATGTAGATCGAAAATCTTCTGGATTTGTCGACGTAAACTTTATTAATCTCTTCTTCTTTTCTTCTGTTATGGCACACGAATTGGCAATTGAAAGAATGATCTTTGGAAAGCTTACTCAACGATCAAGAAGTATTCTGCTCCTTGCTGGAGTGACTGGTATTGTTTTTGGCATCATGAGTTTTATACCCTTCCTTTTTCAAGAGAAGTATTGGTTGGCATCCTTTTCAATGCTTATATTTATGCTCGGTCTTATTCTCGCAGCGATCGCGTTCGGTGATCCAGATGACAAGTATTGAAAAAAATATTTTGGATCTGAAGTTTACTAAATATACTCAGTATTACGCTGCAACTCTTACCATTAGCTTTACCTATCTCATTGGCATTTTCATCTTATTGCTCAGCTATCCTCTTAATCTCATTAAGTACACTCTTCTTGCGGCGGTTTCCCTCTTGATCGTATATACATCTCTTTATACACTTTCATTATTCAGGAGACAAATGGAAACAATCATGAAGAAGATCAATAAATTGAACTATACTCATGGCCAATATTAATTGAGCAATAGTTGTCCGTTCGTAATAAGCAAAGAGCATATATCTTGCTCAATTATTTATGCTCTTTGCTATAGCCACAAAGATTTTTATATTCATCTTCTAGATAAAGCATATGGCGAATTCAATCCCCGAACTCATTCTGTCAAAGAACTGGAGGCTAGGATATCAGAACACGTTCTATGATTCTTTTGATATAAAAAATAAAGTCAGAAAATTTGCAAATGGATTGAAAAATCTTGGCATAAAAAAAGGAGATTTTGTTGCGATTTTGTCAAAAAATAGACCGGAATGGGTTATTGCCGATTTAGCTATTCTTTCACTTGGTGCTGTTGTCGT
>JAHFLI010000046.1 GCA_023255615.1 Candidatus Woesearchaeota archaeon | reverse complement strand
GAGCGGTTGTAAAAACATTGGAAGAGACTTTACAAGGTAGACGACCAAGAGAGGAAACTTTTACGGATAAACATAAAAGAAGACTCACTGATTTAAGACTCATTGATGGAGAGATTGAAGTTGTCTCTCACCCTAATACTCATGAGGTCAAATTTGAAGGAAGAGGAAATAATCCAGGCCAACTCGCAAAAATGGCTACATTTTTTAGAGACAGAGGACTAAGTATTTCCTCGCTTAGAAGTTCTGACTGGGGAGATAGATATATGGTTAAGGCGTTTACTCCACGAAACGGATCATTTCTTGATATTGATCAGTTAACTGCTGACCTCCACCAAGAATTCTTAGAATCTTAATTTTCCGTAAGAATTAAAAAGAATTAATCTTAGAATGTGTCCATGTCTAAAGATCTCATCGCTGTCAAACAAAAACATCAGAAATTTACTCCAAACATGGAGAATTATGAGAAATTTAGAAAATCGTTTTCTTATAAGAAGTTTGAGAAGGAAATTTCGTTTTTCAAGGATGGAACGATCAATGCCGCCTATAACGCAGTTGATCGTCATGTTGAACAAGGCTTGGGAAATAAAACGGCATTGATCTGGGTCAGCGATAACGAAGAAAAAAGATTCTCTTTTGAAGACATTCAAAAATTGTCAAATAAATTTGCAAACATTCTCAAAAAATACACAGTAAAAAAAGGTGACCGCGTATTTTTATTTTTACCGAGAATACCTGAATTATATTATTGTTTCTTAGGAATATTAAAACATGGCTCGGTTGCAGGTACGTTATTCTCTGCGTTTGCAAAAGAAGGATTAGTAGATCGCATTGGACATTCTGAAGCTGTTGCATTGGTTACTCATATTTCTTTACTTGATCGTGTCTTAGAAGTCAAAAAACAAATGCCGAAACTGAGATATATTTTTGTGATTGGTGGAAAAGGAGAGATTAGTTTTGAGCATGAAATGAAGGATGCGTCTGAAAAGTATACCATTCAACGAATGAAAAAAGATGATCATGCCTTTATGCTCTATACTTCAGGAACTACTGGAAAACCAAAAGGAGTTGTTCATTGCCACTACGCAATTCTGCACGAGCATTTAACCACAAAATACGTATTAGATTTGAAAGAAAATGATATCTATTGGTGCACCGCAGATCCGGGATGGGTAACAGGCGTTGTCTATGAAATTTTAGGACCATGGTCAAATAAAGTCACTCAAATTGTTTACGAAGGTGGATTTTCATTGGAGAAATGGTATGGTGTTTTACATAAATACGCCGTAAGTGTCTGGTATACTGCGCCAACTGCCATTCGAATGTTGATGAAAGAGCGGAGAGCTGCAAAAAACAAATATGACTTTTCTTCGTTGCGATATATCTCTTCTGTTGGAGAACCATTAAACCCCGAAGCGATTCGTTTTGGATTAAAGGAATATGGATTAGTGTTTCATGAAAATTGGTGGCAAACAGAAACAGGAGGCATTTTAATTGCAAATTATCCCTGCATTGATGTTCGATTAGGATCAATGGGAAAACCATTCCCAGGAATAAAAGCGGAGATTGTTGATGATAAGGGAAAAAAATTACCCACTGGAAAAGAAGGAAATTTAGCAATTAAACCGGGATGGCCGTCGATGATGAACACGATTTGGAAGAATGAAGAAAAGTACAACAGTTATTTTATGAAGGGTTGGTATATTTCTGGTGATCATGCGATGAAAGACAAAGATGGATATTTTTGGTTTATCGGAAGAGCGGATGATGTTATCAAAACAGCAGGTCACCGCGTTGGTCCTTTTGAAGTTGAATCTGCATTAGTTTCATTTCCTGCAATAGCAGAAGCAGGAGTGATTGGAAAACCTGATCCAACGTTCGGAGAAATTATCAAAGCGTTTATTATTCTCAATCCAGGATATACTTAATCAAATAAGATGTATGAAGACATCAAACAATTTGTCAAGAAAAATCTCGGTGGTCATGTCTATCCAAAAGAAATAGAAGTAGTTCAAACATTGCCAAAAACACGAAGTGGAAAAATTATGAGAAGAGTGTTAAAGGCAAAAGAGTTAGGATTGCCCGTTGGGGATACCAGCACATTGGAAAGTTTTTAGTCCTTTGTTAATTTGTTTCTTCTTTTATTTCATTTTTTTTCAGTTGCCTAACAAAAAAATATATAAATAACCTATTCATTTGAACTCAGATGGTTACACATGACGAATGGGGTCCGGAAAAAATCATCCAGGTATATGATGCGAAGACCGGGATGAAAGGAATAGTTGTCGTTGATAATACTACTTTAGGTCCAGGAAAAGGGGGCATTCGTATGCTTCCCGAAGTTTCTGTTGATGAAGTTGCGGCATTGGCGCGTGCAATGACGTGGAAGAATGCATTAGCTGATTTGCCGTTTGGTGGCGCAAAGTCTGGAATTGTTGCTGATTCTAAAACATTAACTCAAGAAAAGAAGGATGAAATTGTTGGAGCATTTGCAAAAGCGATCCGTAATGTCTGTCCAACCATGTATATTGCTGGTCCAGATATGTATATGGCAGAACATGAAATGGAAGTGTTCGTCAAAGCAAATGGAAGTATTAAATCGGCGACGGGAAAACCAAAAGATTTGTGCGAAGGATATTCATGCGGCATTCCCCATGAGTTAGGAAGCACGGGGTTCGGAGTTTATCATGCAACGCTTGTTTCATTAAAACACTTTGGCATTCCTGTTAAAGGAGCGAAAATTGCTATTGAAGGTTTTGGAAATGTCGGAACCTTTGCTGCTGACTTTTTGAGCAAAGATGGTGCAAAAATTATTGCGACATCTGATTCAAAAGGCGCAGTATATAATGAAAATGGATTAGATGTCAGGGAATTACTGAGAATAAAAAGCAGAGGAGGATCAGTTACGGAATCCAATGAAAAAAAGATTCCGGCAGAAAGTATCTTTGAGCTTGATGTTGATGTTTTAATTCCAGCGGCACGGGCATATGTGATTAACGAAAAAAATGCGCACAATGTGAGAGCGAAGATTATCATTGAAGGGGCAAATATTCCGATGACGATTGAGATTGAAAAGAAGTTGCATCAAAAAGGAGTTCTTATTATTCCTGATTTTATTGCAAATGCTGGTGGAGTAATCTCTTCGTATGTTGAACATATCGGTGGAAAAACTGAAGAAGTATTTCCCATGATTGAGCGAAAGATTGTTCCAAACACGATAGCAGTTCTTGAGCGATCGAAGCAAAAGGGAATGATGCCGCGAGATGCAGGCATGGAAATCGCAAAAGAAAGACTTTTAAACGCGAAAAGATTCAGCGTCTGAACATGCCCAAACTAATGCTTCGTCATGATAGACCTAATTGTATTGGTTGTGCAGCCTGTGCAGCTATTGCACCAGACTTCTGGGAAATGGCTGCAGATGATAAATCCGACATTAAAAATTCAGCAAAGTTAGAAGACGGAACAGAAGAACGTTCCATAGAAGAAAAAGAGTTTGCTATTAACAAAGACGCAGCAGAGTCATGTCCAGTTAACGTTATCTCCATCTGGGATGATGACAAGAAAGAGAAATTGGCGTAATCTTATTCTTTATCGTGATGATCTCCTTGAACCTCAGAGAGACCGTTGTCAAAAGAATCATAATCCTTTTGTTCATATCTTCTTAAAAATGCTTTTGTTTGCATAATGACCAATTCAGGAGTTATATTTCGAATTTCGTTTTTGATGAAACTGTACCATCTGAATTCTCAAAGATCCGTATTCCTAGGACAAAATAATCTATTACAATGAAAAACTATTTAAAGAAGTAATCCCAAGAGATTACTATGAAGACTATTACGGTGAAATTACCAGATAATGAAGCACAAGAGCTTGACTCTTTTATTCAGAAGAGAAAGTATCCCTCGAAATCCGAATTTATTAGGCATCTCATTATGGAAAAATTGGATCGAAATAGAAAAGAGAAAATCGGCTGGATGATTCTTGCGCAGAAGTCGATGAATAAAATGTGGGATAACAAAAAAGATAATGCAGTATGGAGCAAATATGTATGAACAGCGAGATCTTTTATTGGTTCCTTTCCCCTTTTCGGATCAATCAGGAAAGAAAGTTCGTCCCGTTATTGTTGTTAGTAATAATCAGTTTAAAGATCATTCTGACGATTTGTTAGTTGTTGGCGTTACCTCAAATATCTCGAAAGACAAGTATACTCTTTATCTTTCGAATCAGGATCTCGAGAATGGAAGACTTTCAACGGAATGCTGTATTAAAGTTGAAAACATTCTGAAAATAGATACTGAGCTCGTTGTTAAAAAAATTGGGAAGGTAAAGAAAAGTACGTTGAAGAATATTATTTCTATTCTTTCTGAAATCCTAAAAGATGAATGAGTCTCACCTACATTCTGAATCCTTACTTTATAGCTGATATAGGAGGTTATAGCCAAAGCCGTATTTCCATAACATTTAAATACTAATTAACGATTGTTAAGTCATCATGGAACAAGAGCCAGTATTAGAGATTAATCGTGATGTATATGATCATTATGATGATGTTGGAGTTAAATTCAGGACTACTCCAGGATTGACGGCAGACATTGTTAGAACGATCTCTGAAAAGAAGAGAGAACCTGAATGGATGCTGCAACATCGGTTGAAATCATTTGAAGTCTATGAAAAATTGAAAGTTCCAGAATGGGGTCCTGATTTATCTGATTTAGATATGAGTAAAATTACCTATTACTTAGAACCGGATGCCAAGAAAAATTCAAGTAACTGGAAAGATGTTGATCCCAACATCAAGAAAACATTTGATCGATTAGGTATTCCGGAAGCAGAGCAGCGTGCACTGGCAGGAGTCGGTGCTCAATTTGACAGTGATGTTGTCTATCATAATATCAAAAAGGAATTAGCTGATCAAGGCGTTATTTTCGAAGATTGTGATGTTGCGATAAAACAATATCCAGAATTATTCAAAAAATATTTTATGAAATGCGTTCCCATTACGTTGCATAAATATGCTGCACTCCACGGTGCAGTGTGGTCTGGAGGAACATTTTTATATGTTCCGAAAGGAGTTGAAATTAAATTACCATTGCAAGCGTATTTCAGAATGAATGCTCAAAGCATGGGTCAGTTTGAACATACGTTAATTATTGTTGAAGAAGGAGCAAAAGTGCATTATGTAGAGGGATGTTCAGCTCCACGATACAATTCTAATTCCATTCACGCGGGATGCGTTGAAGTGTTTGCAAAGAAAGACTCTCGTGTACGCTACAGCTCTGTTGAGAATTGGAGTATTAATACGTACAACCTCAACACCAAGAGAGCAATTGTTGAGGAAAATGCAGTTATGGAATGGGTTGGTGGTAATTTAGGAAGTGGAGTCACCATGTTGTATCCTTGCAGTATTTTAGTAGGAAAAAACTCTTCCGCAGATCATATTGCTATTGCATTTGCAGGAAAAGGACAAAATCAAGATACTGGAGCGAAGATTTACCACTTTGCACCGAACACCAGCTCAAAAGTAATTTCAAAAAGTATTAGCGTTGGTGGGGGCATCACATCATATCGTGGAATTATTCAAGTTGGAAAAAATGCGACGAATGCAAAATCAAATGTAAAATGCGATGCGTTAATCAAAGATCCGTTAAGTCAATCAAATACGTTTCCAGATATTGATATTAGTGCAGAGCATGTTGATATCGGTCATGAAGCAACCGTCGGAAAGATTAATGATGAAATGTTATTCTACTTAATGAGCCGCGGTATTACTGAAGATCAAGCTATGGCAATGATCGTGAGCGGGTTTATTGAGCCTGTGGTCAAAGAACTTCCTCTTGAATATGCTGTTGAATTAAATAAACTGATTGAAATGGGCATGGAAGGATCGGTCGGTTAAAATGCCCAAACTAATGCTTCGTCATGATAGACCTAATTGTATTGGTTGTGCAGCCTGTGCAGCTATTGCACCAGACTTCTGGGAAATGGCTGCAGATGATAAATCCGACATTAAAAATTCAGCAAAGTTAGAAGACGGAACAGAAGAACGTTCCATAGAAGAAAAAGAGTTTGCTATTAACAAAGACGCAGCAGAGTCATGTCCAGTTAACGTTATCTCCATCTGGGATGATGACAAGAAAGAGAAATTGGCATAGACTTTCTCAGCTTTTTTCAAATCAATGGAGATTAGACACATGGCCATACAAATTGCATCAGTAACAGATAAACAATACGAAACTATCGTAAAGCACTTTAGTGAGTTTGAACCTTCTTCAACCAAGCTGATCATTATTTCCAATGATTCTGAGCTTGCTGTCCTTGATGATTCGTGTGATCTTTTGATTTATTGTCATCCTGGAAGTTCAGGAAAAATTCTTCAACATATTACTCAGCAAACAGAACGAAAAGTTCAAGTTTTTATTGATCGAGATGCGAATTTCTCCCTCGCAACTATTCAGAATTTACCTGGAGACGTTGGTGGAGTGTCACATCTTTCTATACATTTATCGACCAATGCGCAGTTGAAACTGATTGAGTGCAATGTCGGGGGGAAAACGCTTACTGCAAAAACAAATATTGTTCTTGATGATCATGCGCATGCGGAGAATGTTGCCTGTTTTATGTGTGGAAGCGATCAAACCTATGATATCAAGATTAATGTCTATCATAAAGGAAAAGATGGGTATTCAAGTTTAGTTACCAAAGGAATTGTCAGTGGAAAAGCGCATGCAAAATGCGCAAATTTAATTGATGTTGGGTACGAAGCGTCTGGCACTGATGGTTATCAAGACAATAATGGATTACTGTTAAATGATAATGTAAAGCTTCAGTTTTTGCCACTGCTTGAGATTCGAAATCCGGATGTCAAATGTTCTCACGGAGCGAAAATAACTCATATCGATGAAACACAAATGTTTTATTTACAATCGCGAGGACTTCCTAAACCAATTGCGCAAGGCATCATCATTGAAGGATTTTTCTTTGACAAACATTTCTCTCAGTATGCCATCAAAGGATTACGTGAAGAGTTGCAGGCGTTGGTGAAAACAAAATTTCTGGGGTAACCATGGATGTCAGAAAAGATTTTCCTATTTTAAAGCGAAAGATTCACGGCAAAGAGCTCGTTTATTTAGATAACGCAGCAACAACTCAAAAGCCGCAGGTTGTGCTTGATGCTGAACGTGATTATTACACCAATCACAATGCGAATATTCATCGTGGAGTATATGTATTAAGCGAAGAAGCAACGAATTTGTATGAAAAAGCGCATGAAAAAGCAAGTCACTTTATCAATGCAGATTTCCAAGAGGTTGTTTTTACACGCAATACAACAGAGTCGTTAAATCTTCTTGCGTATTCCTATTCTGTATGGGATTTACAAAAAGGTGATGAGATTGTTCTGTCGCGATTGGAACATCACTCTAACCTTGTTCCGTGGCAACAACTCGCTCAGTTGAAGGGAGTAACCGTAAAGTTTATTGAGCTTGAAAACGATGGTTCATTAGATATGGAGAGCGCCAAGAAACTCATTGGCAAAAAAACCAAGATAGTCTCCATTGCACATATGTCAAATGCATTAGGAACTATTAATGATGTGAGAGAATTAGGAAAGATGGCTCATAGTGTGAATGCGGTTATGATCGTTGATGGGGCTCAAAGTGTTCCTCATTTTAGTGTTGATGTCAAAAAACTCGATTGTGATTTTCTTGCCTTTTCTGCTCACAAAATGTATGGTCCGACTGGAATGGGATGTTTATACGGCAAAAAAGATCTTCTCGAAAACATGAAACCTTTTCTCTATGGGGGAGAAATGATTCGAGAAGTGTCCTATGAGCATACACGATTTAATGATTTGCCATGGAAATTCGAAGCGGGAACGTCTAATATTGCCGGTGCAATCGGTCTTGGAGCTGCCGTCGATTATGTTTCTTCATTGGGAATGGAGTCCATTGAAGAGTATGAAAAAGAGTTGTTGATGTACGGAACGAAAAAACTTTCAGCAATTCCTGGTCTTACTCTCATTGGTACTTCAAAGAAGAAGGGCGGAATAATCTCTTTTGACATGAAAGGAATTCCCCCCCATGATATGGCTTCAATTTTAGATGCAGATGGTATTTGTGTTCGTGCTGGTCATCATTGTGCGATGCCGTTGATGAACCATCTTGGTATTCATGGAACATGTCGCGCGTCGTTTGGTATCTATAACACTAAGAAAGAAATAGATAGATTAGCGGAAAGCATAGAGAAAGCAAAAAAAATATTTAAGGTATAAAATGACCATTGAACAGATGTATATGGAAAATATTATGGATCATTTTAAGAGTCCGCGCAATTACGGAAAACTTGATAAACCGACTATTACTCACCACGATAATAATCCTTTGTGTGGAGATGAATTAACTTTTCAGCTTATCATTCATGAAGGCAAGGTAAGTGATGTGAAATTTATGGGGCACGGATGCGCCATATCACAAGCATCTGCGTCAATGTTAACAGAAAAAATTAAAGGAGTGTCCGTTGAGGATGTCAAGAAATTGACCAAAGAAGATATTTTCGAAATGCTGGGCATTCCATTGTCTCCTGTGCGCATGAAATGTGCATTGTTGTCATTACAGGTGTTGACTGCTGGCGTTGCAAAATATTCGTATCAGTTATAGGTGAATCATGACTTTGTTTGAAGTGAAAAATGTAAAGGTAAGTGTAGAAGGCGAACAAATTGTAAAAGGAGTAGATCTCTTTGTGAATAAAGGAGAGATTGTTGCATTAATGGGTCCAAATGGATCTGGAAAAAGTTCATTATCTTATGCGTTAATGGGTCATCCTCATTATTCGCTTGACGATGGGAAGATTTTTGTCGACGGAAAT
>JAHFLI010000155.1 GCA_023255615.1 Candidatus Woesearchaeota archaeon | reverse complement strand
CATTTATGAACATGAGTGCGGCCCGAGCATTTTCTGTTACTATGGAATCAGTATGTTTACTTCCATAAGTGTTGATATGGTTGATTGCGTCATCGATGGAATCGACAATTTTTATACTTAAAATAAGATCATTGTACTCTGTTTTCCAGTCTTTCTCAGTAGCAGTTTTCACATCAATAATCTTTTTTGTTCTCTCACAACCTCTCAATTTAACCCCTGCCGCATCATAAATTTTTTTGAGTTTCGGAAGAAGATTTTTCGCAATATCCTTGTGAATAAGGACAGTTTCCATGGTGTTGCACGCTGCAGGATATTGAACTTTTGAATCAAGACAGATCTGTAATGCTTTTTTTATGTCTGCGTCCTTGTCAACGTACACATGGCATAATCCTTCGGAATGTCCAAGAACCGGAATTTTAGTATGTTCTTGAATATAATTTACAAATGTGTTTGATCCTCGAGGGATAATAAGATCAATTTCTTTTTCCATGGTTAATAACGTTGCAATATCTTCTCTGGTCTCAATTAGTTGAACAGCATGTCGTAATTTTGGATCGATGAAAGAAAGTGCTTGTTGAATTAGAGATACCAGTACACCATTCGTACGAGACGCTTCAGAGCCTCCTTTCAAAATAACAGCGTTCCCGCTTTTAATACATAAGGAAGAGATTTGTACGACTGCATCAGGACGGGCTTCGAAAATAGCACATATGACTCCAATTGGAGTCGTTACTTTATACAACTCCAGTTTAGTATCAAGAAGACGTGCTTCCACCGTTCTACCAATTGGATCTGAAAGTCTCACAACGGAATCTACCATCGAGATCATTTCTTTCACTTTTTGTGTATCAACGTGAAGCCTCTTCAGAAAAGACGAATTATGATGTTGCTCACGAGCTTTTTTAATGTCGTTCTCATTATGTTTTACTATTTTACGAGAAAAGGATTTCAGATTGAGAGATACTCGTTCAAGAACCTCATTCTTTTCTTTCGTTGAAAGATGCGCAAGAATTTGAGAAACTTTCCGTGCACTTTTAGCTTGATGTTCGACTTCATTCATTTCCAAGTTCCTTACTTCTTTTTGTTGCGTGATCAACTGTTCTTTCGATAATCTCTTTCAGATCAGATTCTTCTAAAATTTTTCTACCAGCAACGGTTGTTCCACCAGGAGAACTCACCATCTCGATTAATTCCTTCGTTGATAATTCCGTTTCTCTTAACAGAAGAGCAGTTCCAAAAAATGTCTGAATAGTTACTATTTTTGCTGTCTCTTCTGAAAGTCCTTGTTTAATCCCCCCATTAATAAAAGACTGTATAAGAAAAGCAACAAATGCAGGTCCAGATCCAGAAAGTCCCGTGATAGCATCAAGATCTTTTTCTGCAACCTGAACAGCGATACCGCCGGTATTAAGAATCTGATTCACCATAACAATGTCTTTTTTACCAACAAATTTTCCCGGCGTAAACCCTGCAGCCATAGCTCCAACTAAACAAGGTGTGTTTGGCATGACACGAACAACTCTTCCTCCAACAAGTGATTCCAATTTTTTGAGACGAATTCCTGCTGCGATTGAAACAAAAAGTTTTTTCTTTGTTTTAATATTATTCAAAGCAGCTTCGATATCTTGCGGCTTGACACAAAGAACTACGACATCAGAAAAGTTAATTACTTCCTGATTAGAAGAAGTTATGTTTACACCGAGATCTTTCCTAATTCTGTTGAGCTGTTCAATAGATCGATCACTCGCAATCATATCTTGTTTTTTGACGAGTTTGGCCCTCAGTGCCGATTTCATAAGGGCAGATGCCATTTTTCCTGCACCAATAAATCCGATTTTCATATCGAGAATGTTCAGAATATTCTTTAAATCTCTTTGGATTTTATGAGAATACCATTGAAATAAACTATTCTCCAATCGCTTTGACTAACACTCTTTTTCTCCGTTGACCATCAAATTCAGCATAGAATAGCTGTTCCCATGGCCCGAGATCGAGTTTCCCATTTGTTATCGCCATCGTTACTTGATGCCCTAATAATTGTCGCTTGAGGTGAGCATCGGCATTTTCTTCGCCGGTCAGATTATGTCTATACGAATGGGGGTTATGTGGAGCAAGACGCTCAAGCATCGTTTTGAAATCCTCAATCAAACCTGATTCAGCATCATTGACAAAGACAGAAGCAGTTATATGCATGGGATTGATCAGAACCAAACCGTCCTTAATACCTGATTCTCTCACTTTCTCTTCAACATCATCAGTAATATTCACAAACTCAACTTTTTGTTTTGTTGTAAACCAGAGATAGGCCGTGAATGACTTCATAGGTCAATAGGTTCAATTTCTTTTCCCAAATCAGTAAAGGGAAAGAGACGGTGATTTGTTGCAAAAGTCATATACCTGAAGTATTTGTATGATTGAGAAACCCAAAGATTACAGAATTTCGCAATCTCCTTATGTCGCTTCCCCGTAAAGAGAACATAAAACCAATGAAAAATTGCAAGAACAATAACAACGTAGGCCCAAAGTTCCAAGATAATTCCTGAAACAATACCAATAAGAATTCTCATGAAGATTTCTTTTCGTTCTTTATTCATCATATCACCACTTTTCAAAGAATGTTTTGGCGTTTTTAAAACTTTAGAAATAATCCCGATTGAAACGGTTGTTTAAAAAGAGCCATTCTAAAAGGAGTGCTCTCCACCCTCTTTTCAAAAAAAGGAGCATATTCTCAACGTGTTTACCCAATCAAAGAAGAATTGCTTCAATTGAAGTACATTATATACCATAAAAACCGAAAAGTTTATAAATATTTAGATTTCTCAGACTTATACGTATCGTGGGTGGTATATACATTAGACTATATGGTTAAATAGATTCATTTTAGGGGATGTGGTACACTATGGCTGAAACATTACACAAAGGATGTCCTGAATGTGGGATGGGCAATCTATTCTGGAACAAAGCAAAAGGAGAAGTTGTTTGCAGAGAGTGCGGTCTTGTTATTGAAGATAAACTCTTAGATTTCGGTCCTGAATGGAGGGAG
>JAHFLI010000154.1 GCA_023255615.1 Candidatus Woesearchaeota archaeon | reverse complement strand
ATTGTACAAAACATTAGGCATGACTCACGTGGAAGCAAGATGTGCACTCTCCTCTGCCGAAGAACGCATAATCACCAATCGAAAAAAGAAAAAATATGGCTTTTTTTCCGACAAAATTACTATTCTTGACGAATGAGGTTTTCTTCTCCTTTTTTCACACACAACCTTTTTAAATACCAACGTCTAAAAATCGCTTTACTTTAGATATGAGACTAGAAAAGAGGAACAGGATGGCGTTACGACCTAAGATATTTTTAATTTCACTAATCGTTCTAGTCTTTTTTTTGATCACCCTTTCAGAAAGTTTTGCGTGTGAAGCAAACGAAGTTGAATGTTGGGATTTGTATAGTTGGTATGGGACTACGTGTATCTCTTCTCAACATACATGCGATCAATTTTATGCTTCCTCATCGAGATGTTCGTTGGTGTGCCCGCCAAATCAACCAATCACTCTTCCTCTCATCAAAAGTCCAGGATCGGTGTCTTCAACCGGTGCATATTGTGTCCCTTGTGGGCAAGATTATTCTGGCAAACTCGATCCTTCGAGATGTGAGCCGAGCACAAACACTCAAACGTTCTCCATCCCTAATGCAGATTGTATTAGTAAGGCGACCATTGGAGATACTTTTTTTGATGATGGAGGCCAGATAAAAATAGGATCGATGGAGATTTGTTCTAAAAATTGTGCAGATGCATCCCCCGGTCCGTGTAGCATCGATAATGAAGACCTCACAGAGACCATTCAAAGTGAACGTGATGGTGCGGACGTTTCTCTGAAATTAACCAATCAAAATTTAGCAGTCTATGGAAAAACCACCGTTACTCTAATGGCGAAATGGGCAGATCCGGATGTGTCTGATGTACAATGTGGAAGTTGTGCGTCGATCTGTGCTTCTGGAAATCCCTGGTGCGTCAATAATAATTTGAATAAAAGAAAATGGATTGAGGATGAAGACATGGGAAATGCATGTTGCGGCGACGATAAGATGACGGGCAATCCGCTTGAAGATGGAGTTACTATTGATAACCCCGATAAATCAAAATCATTTTGCACTCAATGTCCTAAATCAGGAAGTGATGATAGGGGGGCAGGAAATCGAATTTGGCTCGGAGATGATGCAGAAGCACCTTCACTTGGTTTTAATCTGTGTTGCGGCGACGATCCATTAGGCGCCAAAGACGATCAAGATGATCCTGATCGTAGCACTTCTTCATGCAACAAATGTAAAATTGGAGGCAACAATCAAGATCCAAGTATACGTTCATGGGATCCGAGCGTTCAAGATCAAACCCAAAAATGTTGTGGAGACGACGTTGACACCGATGATCCAGATTCCTCACTGATTCACTGCGAGGGGAAAGGTGGGCAGAAGCCATGCCCTATTGGAGAACTTATTGAAGGACGAGTATGGGGAGATGACGCAAAACAAGATCCACGAAATAAAGAACATGATCAATTAAAAGCTGACGTCGGTTGTTGCGGCGACGACAAAAAAGAAAAATGGTGTGCTGGAGAGAGCACTGATGGCGGGTGTTTGAATGACCAATTCTTTGGTCCAGGATATGAAGACATTGACAATACTGAATTAGACCCAGAGGGATTTATGTGTACGAGCTGCACGACGAGAAAAACGTCTTCTGGAAGCGTTGAACCTGGCGTGTGGTTTCCACAAGTGCTTACTACTCCTGCGGTTGTTGTGCCCGGAGCACCAGCAGCTCCACCTATTGCACCAACCGCTACGGGAGCACCGTGTTGTGGAGACGATCCGGGAGAAACCTGGTGCGTTGATCAAAATTCAGGGTGTTATTCGACGGGAGAAATAACTGATGTCGTAACTGAACCTGATGAGAATGCATGGTTGTGTGTTATGTGTGCAAGTGTTGGAACAACTCCCTCAGTGCGGGCCTGGGACGCAAATGCATTTGGCGAAGGATCTGGATGTTGTGGAGATGATGCTCAAGATTGTGGCCAGCAAGCTGCAGGGAGATTATGTGGGAATATTGATGGAGAAACAACATGGGCGTGGTCCGTTGCATCTGATCAAGAAGGAAATATTCAAGAATTACCTTGTAATAACAAACAATATGTTGCGTTGTCAAATCGGTGGTCATCATGCGATGGCGCATCATTTTCAGATCAAGAAAATGGAAATTTGATTGAAGATTTGGGAACCAATCCTCATGACTACTTATGTTCCTCTGATAAGATTTACGAATGTTGTGGAGATGGAGATTGCAATTCAGACGGAAATGCAGGAGAACAACGAATGCTCGGCGAAAGTGTTAGCGCTGATGGTAGCACGTATTACTGCAGCTCTGATGGAAAATGGAAGACGAATTTAGATGATGATCAGCAAACATGTGAGGTAGCAGTTGATGAAAATCAAAACCCATTGATTTGGACAGGGAAATATTGTTGTTCAGAAGCAGAGGACCATCCTGAATATTATAATGATGAGGATTCAATTATTGGCGGATGTTGGAATTCTCAGGTTGTTTCTAATGGCCAGGCAATTGATTACCAAGGAACAACGGGCATTGGCGATATTGTCGTGTCAAATGGCATTTTTGAAGGATGTAAAGTGGCGGCATCTAACTTTAACAAAGAGAATGACGCGTTTTTAGCTATTACTGATACTCAAACAGGAGATCAAGTCATCCACGATCATGATTATTGTTCTTCCATTGATATCAAATTTTCACCTGACACGTCAGGAATACAAGCATGGTGCTCCTATCAAGAAGAATGGAGACAAAATACCTTCTTTGATTCTCGTCCACAACTAAGTTCAATTATTTGGAGAGATGATAATTCGCAGATTGCGGAATGTTGTCCAACGAATAATTGTTGGATTGGAAATTATTCTACTTATGACACTGATGCGTATTCAGTTATTGATGGGTGCATTGAAGACATGAGTGGTTTGGCGACTGAAGATGCAGTGTTCAATGCTCCCGATGAACATCAATACCGTTGTATTAAAGGAAATTGGCAAGTGCCGAATTTGAAAACTTCTCCGTCTGGCAAACATGGATTTTGTCAACAGGAATCACAA
>JAHFLI010000153.1 GCA_023255615.1 Candidatus Woesearchaeota archaeon | reverse complement strand
CTGGCAGAATGATGATAATGCGAATGAACTGATTTTTCTATTTCGTGTTGATGACTTGAATAAAGCAAAGAAGTTTATTAAAAACGTTCACCGTCAAGCGTTGAAAGAAAATCCACATGCGAACTTGCCGCAGATGACTTTTCTGGATGAATAAACATTAAAGAGTTTAATACATTTTCTTATCTGTCTTATCACCAATAAGATATATTCGGTTTGGATCGAACAATAACTTATTCTTTTGGGGGAATCCAAGGAGTGTATCCGCCGTTTCCGTCAGACACAAATTGTTTTTTATCTTCAGTTTCATAATATATAAAACCAGCTGTTTTGTCAACCGATGGAGAACAAGATCCAAGTGCTATGGTGGCAACCGTGGTGCATAATCTTTGCGATGCTTTCATACCTTTTGGAGAATCAGAATATACATAAAAAGTTAACGGTTTAATAACATCACCTTTATAAACAAGGAAGTAATTCTCTCGACTAATTCCCTGAAGGGAAGATGGTCAATAAGGTGATACATTATGAGAAGAGATTTTGGGCCTATGGGTGGTCAAACAAGTGCTCCCGTTAAGGTGGGAGAAGAGATTGATGTAAAAATAGAGGCTGTCGGAGAAAAAGGAGACGGAATTGCTAAAGTCAAAGGCTTCGTTCTTTTTGTACCCGGCGTCAAAGAAGGCGACAGCGTCAAAGTCAGAGTCACGCGTATCTTGCGAAAGGTTGGCTTTGCTGAAGTGATCGGTGCATCGGGAGGAGCTCCTGCTGAATCACAGGGAGAACCAGCTGCAGAAGATACTGAAAACTTTGGTGAAGAGGAAGAAACCGAAGAAGATGAAGATGAGGGACAGCAAAGTTATGATGAGGGATAAGCCCTCTTTTTTATTTTTTTATGCGTTTATTTCTTGCCATTCTGTTTGAAGATCCTTATTTTATTTCTTTGCAGCAGCAGATTGATAGAAAAAGTGCCGTGTTTACGTTTCCGCATTCTTTTCATATAACACTCAAGTTTTTAGGGGACGTCGATGATGTTGACGATGTGAAAGAACAAATGAAAAGAATTTCTTTTTCTCCTTTTTCTGTTTCACTCTCTGAGATTGGTGCGTTTCCTTCTTTACAACGAGTGAATGTGATCTGGGTTGGAATTAACGATCAGGGAGAAACTTCTGCTTTACAGAAAAAAATTGATGATCTATTGAAAGACAAATTTCCTGACAACCATCCATTTCATCCGCATATTACCTTAGCGCGTGTCAAATTTGTCAAGGAGAAAGAAAAATTGCAACAAAATATAAAAACAATTTCTGTTGAAAAAAAAAGATTTGATGTTCACGAATTTATTTTGTTTGAATCGATATTGACTCCTCAAGGTCCAGTCTATACTGTTGTTGAACGATATCCTGCACGCTCATTCTTAAATAGACGTTGCGGTTCTCTTCTTCTATGAAATCATACGGATTTCCATTGTTCAGTCCAGAACGAGAAATTGTTATTGAAAATGTACGCTCAGACAGAAATACAGGAACTTACGCACTCGGTGGACGATCAGGATTTTTTACTATTTATGTTCCTGGCGGTACTTCGGTTGCTGCGCGCTATAGTGGAATTGTAACGAACGTCATCCCCCCAAGAACACAAGAAACCAGCTATGCTGCTCCTTTAATTGAGGAT
The DNA here is from genome assembly GCA_023255615.1 of Candidatus Woesearchaeota archaeon. GTDB lineage: Archaea > Nanobdellota > Nanobdellia > Woesearchaeales > JACQSR01 > JACQSR01. Next base: position 1,395 of record JAHFLI010000153.1, on the reverse strand, counting down.
GAAATACATAGCATGGGCATTTTGGAGATACTCACTGATGATTCTGTTCTTGTTCAACATGTTCATGTTCTGAGTTCCCTTAGTGTTGGCGATCGGGTTACAGACAATGTTCCTATTGCACGTGTTGCTGGGTATTGTGCATTGATACGTGATCATTTTCACGTTGCATTTTTTGATCGAAAGGATGGACGACCACTTGATCTTCTCTTTCGTGAATTACAATCGACTCGTTAAAAGACAATCCTAAAACAAAATTATTTAAACTTCAATTTCTTAAATACCTAGATGAAAAAACTTATCTTCCTGGGGTTTATCGTGTTTGTTTTTCTTATTGCGTGCACTCAAACGACACCAACTCCGACGAAGTGTGTTTATTCTGATTCAAGTAAATACATTACGCAAGGTCCAGGATGTGTGATTAATTTCATGTGCATGAAAGGAACAGAAGCGTTTTCGGATGAATGTGGTTGTGGCTGTAAACCCGTTGAAACAAATCAATGTGATTATTCTTCTGATGCTCGTCGCTATATCGAAAAAGATAAGGAAAAATGTCCAATGATAGAATTCCGTTGCAATCAAAGCGAGACTCCATTTAGTGATGATTGTGGGTGTGGATGTCGAGCAGTTGAAGGCAATCAATGTAATTATGTAGCACCTGATAAAGACTATAAAGCAAAAAGTGCAGATGAATGTGCACGAATTCGCTTTACATGCGAAAATGGAAAAGAATATTTCAACGATGAATGCGGATGTGGTTGTCACATTGTTAATGAAGAACGTCATACTTGCTCGGAAACAGAACGAAACTCGCAGATGTGCATGGCCCTCTACAAACCAGTGTGTGGATATGTACAAGTAGAATGCATTCGTGCTCCCTGCTATCCCGTTCGCCAAACATTTAGTAATAGCTGTGCTGCGTGTCAAAATAAGCGAGTATTATATTGGATAGATGGAGAATGTCCAACGTAAATTGTTCTTATTTTATCATAATGTTTATAAGTCTCTTTTCATTATCTCCTCTAAAATGGTCTCACTCGGAGGGCTTGCGCCTCAGCACTCCATCGAACCTGGTTTAGATGAACGAGTGGAAAATTTTCCAGGAGTTAGTATTTCTCCGGCAGGTATTTTACTCAGTCATAAATATAAACAACACGGAATTTCCATCCTTGTTAAACTGTTAAACTCACATTGGGAAACGCCCGAGGCTCCAATTGATGACCCTTCTCTTCGGGCGCGAATATTACATGGTCATCCGGGAATTGTTGCTGTCACTTCGGCATCCAATGAGGATCTCGGTTATTTGAGGGATACTCTTCAGTACTCTATCGCTCCTGGAACCCTCATTCCTATCGCTTACCTTCAAATCGCTCTTCTACCACCACAAAATGATCCGCT
>JAHFLI010000152.1 GCA_023255615.1 Candidatus Woesearchaeota archaeon | reverse complement strand
GTTGATGGAGTTTTTCCTTGACGCGCACGTCAATCTCGCTCTCAGACAGTCCAGCCTCTTCTTTAATACGATCCACAATCTGCTGATAAGGAACACGTAACATACAACACCCCTTTACAGAAAAGAAAGAAATGAAGATTTATATGTGTTTCGATCTAGGATTCAATAATGAGCCGATTCTTCTCCGGATGGATATACGCTTCCTTACCTTCCTTTAAATGAAGAAAGGTTGCGATCTCTTTCGGAATTCTCACAGCGAGAGAATTTCCAGTTCGTGTGATTTTGGTCTTTTTTCCGAGCCCCCAAATTCCTTTTTCTCTGGCCTTTTGCTCAATTTCCCTTGTGATAGATTCATCAGTAAACGATTCTCCGCATTTTGAGCAGATCTGTGCAGGGAACTCTCCTAAGTATACCCCAAACATCGTTTCCTTGACTTTTCCTTTCTTGAGGCGTCCTTTTTCACAAACTGGACATTTCATCATCTTGGTTTCACCGTAATAACAAAGTGGAGATCCCCCTTCTTTCTGTACACAACGCAGAAATACTTATGGTAGGAGAGTATTTTATTGGGCTTCTGAATGCCCTTTGATCCCCTCTCAATTCCTTCGCGAACATCTTCCTCTGAAATCCCTCTTGCCACCATCTGTTCTCTTGCGTGTTTACTATAGCGGACTTCCACTGTAACCTCTGTAAGTACAGTAATTACTTTGATATATAAATGTTTCTAAATTCAATTACTTCAGGTTCTGCCACAATCCCAAGACATTTCCTTCCGTATCCTGAAAATACGCAGACATTCCCATATCTCCAACGGGAAACTTGTCCATAATAACTCTTCCGCCATTCTTTTTTAACTTCTCAATTGTTTCATCGATATTTTTGGTTCCAATAGTAATAATCGGAGTTCGTAACTGTTCAGTTCGTTCAAACATACCACCATTAATGGCTCCCGGTTCAATCGGCGTTTGATTTTCTCCAATCTTGGTCGTTCTCAAAAGAGTATATTTCATGCCAGGAAATCGACTAACATCCCAATCAAAAACAGTACGATAGAATATCTCTGCTCGTTCAACATTCTCAGCCGGAATTTCAAAATGAATTACTTTATCCATAGTATCACCGAGTGTAAAAGAATTAATCTGGATTTATTAACATTACGTTGAAAAATCAAGAGCGAATCTATAAACTCTTTTGTTTTGCGTATGTTGGAGACAAAATGAATAAATAGTTTTCTGAAATGCACACCGAGGAAGTTCACGAACACAATCATCCTGTGAATTAATGATGCCAAGTTGATCACCCGATTTAAGAATATCAAGGTTCTGCTGATTAAGGAGTTCAATATTCTTCCCTTCAATTCTTCCTGAAGAAACGAATCCATTCGAGAATTCAAGAGTGTAAACAATCCCTTTTTGAATATTCTCAATGCCAGATTCTTTCCATGTCGGAACACCACCACATTTGCCCTCGCGCTGCAAGGATTCTTTTGAGTCAGTAATCACAAACGGTTGATCAGTAAGGACATCAACATGAGTATCGTCTCCAATGACTAAGAACCGAGTCACCGATCGTTTTTCAGATGGATCTTCTCCTTCACGATCATCCTGCATTATGAGAACCTGATATCTTCCGTCAATGTTCTGATCATCTAAGGAGAAATGACAAATACAATGGTCATCTGCGCTCCCACTGCACTGAGTAAACTTCTCCATGAGATCATGAATCACTTGTTCATTTGGTGTTTCGCATTGGGTAAATTCAAACGATGTAGCATCAGTAAACAGATTTTTTTCTTTGTTTACGCATTCTTCAAGAGGATTATCTCCCTTACATTTGTTCAACAATTCTCTTGCTTTTGCATGAAGAATACCGTAATCATCTAATTCCTTATTCTCAAAAGGAATCTTCCAGCTTGGAAAAAATTCATAGGTGCCATAATTTTTCCCGGCATCAGGAATAGTTGTCTGCGTATCTTTTATCGACAATGGCTTCGTTTCTATGTTTCCTTGCGCCTCATTGCACATCGAGGTTTGAATACTATAAATTTTCTGAGGATATTGAACACCGTATCCTGCAGAATCACATTTATCTTTTCCATGAATGTCATATCTGCATTGAACATCAGTACCCTGACAGTTCTGAGAATAATAGTCAGTGCATGCTTTCAACATCGCATCTCGCGGAGAGAGTTTTTGATTTTGAATAAGATCGGCGGCAGTTTTCGCAAGAGAAGGGCCGCGATTATATCCAAACAATGCGAGATCCATTGTCGTTTTTCCATCAAGATCCTTTCCATAAACAGCAGAAAGAGATTGCTTGAGAATATTCAATCCTGCTGCAATTTGAGAGTCTGGTGTAGGACAATTTCCTTCTTGTGCACATTGTTGATCAACCCTCATAAGTCCACCTTTAATATTTGCATTGCATGAACTTTCCTGAAATGCAATTGCCGTGAGAATTAAAGGATCAATCGCTCCATCCTCATTTGCATATTTTTGAAAGAGATCAATGTATTGATAACAACTTTTAAATTGAGACGAACTTTGTTGAAGTTTTCCATAATTGGCATTATTACAAAAAATAAGATTTTTTTCAGCATTTTGAGATACGCTTGAGTGTGAGAAAAAAGAAACAGCAATAAGAATAATTACAACAACGAAAAAAGAATACTTCTTCATCACGTATTTCTCCGTTTCACTGCAATGTGAAGATGATTTTGATGCTCTGCACATGTCGAAGTGGTACAATGCTGGAAATCAATGAATTCTTTCCAGATAAAATTATTAGAAAGAAAATCAGAGCATTTTTGGATAACAGGATCATTATGATTTTTATAATCATGATACAATCCTTTTTCGTCGAAGCATCCTGAAATATCGGCAGCTAACCCGATGTTATGATTGCTATTTGAAGAATGAACTCCAGTACATGCAGAATAAAGACCAAGCGCCCCTTCTCCATTCATTTCTTGTTTCCGGGCTTGGGCAGCCACTATAATCTGTTCAGCAAGCTCTTTTCTCATCACATTGGTGTAGGATTTTGTTTTTTTTGCTTGAGAATCAAGTTGGGTAACAACAACAGGAACTTTGCTCTCATCAATCGTTGCTAACGAAGGAAACTCT
>JAHFLI010000151.1 GCA_023255615.1 Candidatus Woesearchaeota archaeon | reverse complement strand
ATGAAAATGAACTCGATGTCGTACAATATCCAGAACTATTACATACTTTTAAGGTGAAGGTGTATCCTGTTTCTGGAGTTAATCCTTGAAGAAGATGGGAATGTTGAGTATCAAAACTTCCACTAAATATCGTCATGAAAGGAAGTCCACCTTTAAACACTGTAATGGTCACATTCGTTGGATCATCAGTCGTAAATGTTACAGTCGCACTGGTTGGCATAATGGGTGCTACTTGGACATTTGATATGACGGGAGCCGTGGTATCTGCCAATAACCACGTAATTGAATTTTTGAATAACTGTTTTGATTCGGGAGTCCAATATTTAGTATTCGGAATACCGTAGAACACACCTTTCTGCGTTGCAACCACACCATCTCGTAAATGTTCTCCTGGTTCAATGGTTCCAACTCCAGCGTCACTTGAAGACAAAGTAGTTGAAACAACAGGATCAATTTGTGAAGCACGATCACCCGCTTTCAAATAATAAAAGGGAATTCCGGTTGGTGGAAAATCAAAACAACATTTGGTGTAAATGGGAATAGGATTTGGCATCCCTTGATTAATCAAATGAGATGGCATATTTTTTACTGCAGTTAAGGGAAGTGTACTGACCATCTGTGATACTTTGCTCGACCAATGCCACGTAGATAGGTGAAACGAATTTGCAATAACTGTTTTGTAGGTATTCACCGGAATTTCCGCAGGATTTTGAAATTGCTCATTACCTACTAAGAGAAAATCAAACTGAGATAAATCATAAGCTGAGATTTGATCGCTGTCAAGCAACGTTACCTGAATGCCCATCTCTTGCATTGCACCCATATATTCCGAAACAGGTGCACTTGGATTTTTGAGAATGTATCCTGCCTTAATCTGAGCAAAGACGCTTGTTGCAAACAATAATCCAACGATAACAACTATGAAGAGTTTTTTCATCATTTTTTCTTTCCGAGCGCAAAATAGGCTCCGATTCCTCCTGCAATTATGATCACAATGAGAATAACTCCAACCACCCAATTCGCTTTCGCTCCATTATTTGTTTCGTTGGGGGGAGGACTAATGTTGCTGTGATTTTTAGATGGTACTTCTCTTGGTGTTTCTGTCTGAGAAGAAGTTTCATTCTTAGCAATGGCAAAAATACGATATGTTGCATCAAGTCCGACGCCTGCTCCAATGCGATCGGCAGGAATGAACTTCACGCGGATTGATCCTTTGTAGTCATCAGGTTGCGAGATCACAAAACGGAAGCTCGCATTTCGTGCTTCTCCTGGTAACAACGTAAAATTCGTGTCAACCATTTCGGTGATGTTGACTAATTCTTCCGCAGGAAATAACTCAATTTTCACGCTTTCATTATTTTGATTAATAACAGTAACATATCTATTGACAATAGTTGGATGATCAGGAAAGACATCAACCGTCAACGCGGCATTTGCACTCCCAAGGGCAGCGCGAAGCGAGAACACTAAAGGGAGACTGACCAAAAAGATTACCATAAGTCCTATGATTTTTGTGTTCATCTATTCACCCCTGATTTTTTGAGCCAGATAATACTTACTTTTTAGTAATTGTAATCTATCACTACTCAAAACTAATGAAAAAGAAATTGAATTTTCTATAAAAGCATTGTTGTGATTGAATGGAGAAATTCTTTTAAACAAAACGAGTTACTACAACAATAAACAATTTTTTTGAGATTTTATTGTCACTTTCAAAGACGAATAGATTATTTCGTACTTATCTAAAGACAACAGAAATTCTCGTCAATAAATGGGTAAGATTATTTTCGTCTCTTACATTAAACAACAATTGTGGTTATAAAATTTATCCTGGAAATACCTAGTTCAATATAGACAATCAAAAACAGTAAAGAAAAAATAATATTTTTGATATCAATTTAACAACTTAATCAGGGCAAAACAGAGAAAGAACGGCTCTGCATGGTGACATGACCGACAAAATCCTCAGCAAAAATCTTCACTGAATAATTTCCTGGATGAAGAGTAAACTTTTGGAATCCTGATTGACAATTCGAACAAATTGTACTATTTGAGCCATTATTGAGTGAGCGCTTGATGACCTTTACTTCTTCAGAGGCGGACACCGTAATATTAACTGTTGGCTTCACATACAAAGCAGAGGGAAGAGGATGAGCAACAGTAAGAACTGGAGAGATGGTATCAATACTGATATTGACCGGTCCCGAAAATACAGATCGAAGAGTATCGGAAACATTAAAATAATAGATGAGGGGACCATTATATCCTGAAAAATTCAGAGCTGCGGTGCACATTTTCGATGATCCTCGAGGACAACCAACAAGAAGATGAGAGACAAAATCTGAATCAGTCGTTTTCTTTGTATACAGCGTGACATTGCTCAGTAATTTCTCCGTATATTTAACTGAAAAATTCACATTTTCCTGTGAAATAGTTCCAGATAACGGAGAAGTTTTTCCAGAAATTGATGGGGCAGTATTGTCAACAGTAAAGTGAGACGCAAACAATTGTATTGCCACTTCTGGAGAAGTCAATCTGAATGTTGCATTATGATCTCCTTCAGTAAATGTTTTTGTTGCGTTGTAAAATGAAGACGAAGAGGAAAGAGAACTAAACGATCTTCCATTATCGGACACTTCCATTTTTACTGGCCGATTACTTTGGATGGTAATAAGGATTTTTGTGGAGTTATACGTTGAGTTCAATGGCCGAAGAAGAACTGCGCTGAGATTGGTGGTATTGACGACAAACGTCCAATTGATGCGAAGTTCGACATTTCCTGCATTATCACCAAGATGTTCCATAAGAACTGTATTTTCTCCAAGGGGTAATGGAAGTGGAGGATAATACACAAATGAAGAAGAAGATCTATTCTGAGCAGATACTAAAATTCCATTTACCGTAATGACATAAGAAGAACTATTGATCCCTGAATTCGATCCAAACGTATCGGAAAATGACGCGCTCACTTTGGTTGAACTATTTGATGTCGACGAGCCATTTGCTGGAAAAAGAGTTGTTGCTTTTGGTTTCGTCACGTCAACCTTGACCAGCATACTCTGTTCTGGTTCCTGATTATTGAAACTATCATTAGAGAAATAAGAGAGCAGCATAATTCCTCCTGGAATTCCACTGACATTAAATGGGCCAGTATACTGCTGAAC
>JAHFLI010000045.1 GCA_023255615.1 Candidatus Woesearchaeota archaeon | reverse complement strand
TCCGCAGATTCCACATCTGATTTGTGATATTTGCAACTGTTGCATGTCATGGAGAACACAAATGTTTTTCCAAAATAAGGAATATCAATCTCTTCTTGAAGGAGAGTTAAGGTATTTTCCTTGCACATCGGACAAGGCTGTCCTTCTAATTTCTCTTGTTCATCCATACAAGTGTTGACGGAATACCGTTATATAAAATTGTCGGTTTTATCCTCCACAATCTTTAAATAGTACTTTGCACTTAGTTTTTTGATGGAAATTCAATACATTAATCTTCATCTCTTAAATGAAAGGGAGAAATCAGTTCTTCAGGGCATTATTGAAGATGGGTCAAACAAAATTGAACGAATGCTGAAGGATCCATCAAAGTTCGTGGTGCAAGTGAAGCTAATAAATGCAACGGGAAAACGGAAAGAGTATGAAATAACAGCACGAGTTGAAAGTCCGAGTGCAACGTTTTCCACCGATTGTGTCGAATGGGATCTCCGTAAGGTTTCTCATGAAGTCATCATTGCGTTAGAAAAAGAGATTACTCATCGGTATAAAAAAGATACCAGCCATAAGAAACCTTACGCGTAATTATTCTTCAAATTCTTTAACGTCAGAAACCTTTGTTTCTTGAGGTGGTGCTGTTTTATTCGATCGTTGAATGTGTGCAAATGACGGAACTGCTGCAATCCAATCTTCACCAAACCCAGCAATATCTCCTTCAATCGCGTCACATGTCTTTTTTATTTTGTTTATCGCACGCTTCAACTCAATAAGATCTTTATCTTTTAATGGTTTAATGTTGATCAGTGCGATAGTATCGCTTGCACGCAACGCATCAAGAATCGGTTTAACATTTTCGAAGTTTTCAATCACAAATGGCTTGACATTGATCTTTGATTTCATATCGGTAGGAGATTCCGTACCAAGCTCGAGGTAACCTTCTTCTTCAGTTTCCTCTAAAATATCAGAACTTTCGTCCCCACTTAACGTGTTTTTCAACTTCGAAAAAAATCCTGTCATGTGATCCCTCTTTTCAGTCGCTATCGACCATCGCTATAGGATCACAAATGTGTATACCAATATATAAATCTTTTGTTTCTCCTCTACAAGCCGAAAAAAAGGAAAACATTTTTAAACAGGGCAGTGACTCTTTCGTCAATGGTACAACGAATCGGAAGTTTTCGTCGAAAATCCCGCGGAAAGTTAACGAAGCATTTTCGTGGCCGTGGTAAAGTCAGTCTGACTAAGTATTTTCAGAAGTTCTCACCAGGTGATAAAGTAGTCTTAGATGCTGAACCAGCCGTTCACAAGGGAATGTATTTTCCTCGTTTTCATGGAAGAAATGGAGTGGTAGTAAGTCAGATCGGACGATGCTACAACGTTAAGATTACCGATATCTCAAAAGAAAAAACACTTATTGTGCATCCTGTTCATTTGAAGAGGTCTCAGTAATGCCTAATATTCAGATTTTGGGCGAGACGCCATTGAGCATGGCGGAGATGAAGGAAGAGCTTGACAAGATTAAGAAAAGGGACAAAGAATTGAACTTCCGTTCTCAGCGCACTGATGAGTACTTACAGCAATTTGTTGAAAATAAGAAAGCTATCGAGTTGAAGAAGAAGCTGATGGATCTTAACATTCCACGGTTGCGGGATCTTCACATGTGTAAGATTATCGATGTGATGCCTCTCACGCAAAATGATCTTCGTGCCGTGTTGCAGGGTTATACCGTGACCATCAGCAATGAAAGTATGAAGAAGATTACTGATTTAGTTGATGAATATCAATAGTTTTTTATAATTTGCTTGGATTTTTATTTCTATGAAACGATCATTGATTGAAGAGATTTCTGTTCTGTTGTTGCGGAAAGGGTATATTGTCAAGAATTTAAGTCGTGGTTGTTTTGATGTGTTTTCTCGCAAAGGGGATCGGATTTTATTGTTGAAAATTCTTGAAGATGCAAATGCAATTAGTGAAGAGTATAGCAGAGAAATGGAGACGATTGCGTCGTACATCGATGCAGTTCCTTTAGTTGTTGCTCATAAGGCTGGAATTGAATTGGAAGATAATATTGTGTATTCTCGGTATGATATCCAAACGCTGAATATCGAGACGTTTGAAAATGCTCTAGAGAATAAATTTCCATTTATTCGCAAAACAAACGCAGGATTAACTGCTTCTATTATTGGTGATAAAATAAAAGAGAAACGGGAAGAATTGGGATTATCATTGCACGCATTGTCTCAGAAAATCGGTGTTTCTGGCAAAACTGCACAACATTATGAAGGTGGAGTACAAGAAGTAACATTGCAGAAAGCATTTCGCCTCTATGATGTGTTTGGTGGTTCGGTGTTTCGTGGCATTGATGTGTTTCATACACGGCATGTTTTTGTTGAAGAACCTCATACTGCTGTTTCCAAAAAATATTCTGCGCTCGGATTTAAAGCAACGGATATGAAACGTGTTCCATTTGATGTGATTGCGCGTAAGGAGAATGATTTGGTGTTAACGGAGTTAGGAGATAAAATGCGTCCTGGGTTTGAATCGTTGTCAAAATTAATGGAAGCAGATCGCTTAGTTATTTTTAAGAAAAACAAACCTAAAAACATTGCGTCGATGAAACGAGAAGAATTTCTTGAAATAGAAAAAGCAAAAGAATTGATGAAACGGATACGGGAAACGAGTTTCTGAGATTACTGACCGCTTGACACTATTGTTGTTAATCTCATTTCTCCTTTGTAAAATGCTGCAAGATCAAGATGGGCCATTTGTTCTAATCTTCCTCTTTCAAATAGTCTTAATGCTTGATCTCGAGAAAGTTCAATAAGATGACCGCTGAAAACTCCATTACCTGCATCAAGAATTGCTAATACTCCTGATCCCACCATCCAGCACTCTCCACCATGAAATGGACGCTGCGTTTCAGGGTCATATACTAATTTTTTCCAGTTATTTCTTTTCCGCACAACGGACTGCTGCAATATAATACTGTATTTGGATCTTCTGGACCAAATAATTTACGAACTAATCCATCATAAAACGCCATAGCAACTGGGAATTCTTTTCCTTTTTAATACTTTTTGATTGTTAAGTTTCGATATATCTTTATCCTAAAGAAAGAATCCTGTTTCGTATCTTTTTACATTCGTCGAATGCTTTTATCATTACTATGACGTCAGAAAGAATATGAAAATTATTCCAGAATTGATGTTTTTGAACGGGTTATCGAATAGTAAGGAAATCTGGATACCAACTCCAAGAGAAAGCATGGTTAATCCTTTACCAAGTAATTCGCTATGTTCTAAATCAAGGACATTTTTCGTGAGATTTTCCATTATTGCATTGCATCAATGATCAGGTATGCACCAACTAAAAAGCCAAAAAACGGCATTAACTGTTGGTCTGTTGTATACCGTGAAAGAGAAAACGCAATAAGGGCAGAGCCAATAACGAACTTCATCGCCTTAATGCTCGATCCATTAAATCCCATCTTTTCAAACACTTTATCTGCATAATCTGTCATAGGATATGAAAAGATGTTCTCCTTAATAAAGTTTATCCGTCTTTTTCCGGAAGATTTCCGACGATGTTCATACTCTTTATAATTTTTAGATTCCGAAAATCTTTTGGTGCTATTTTATAAACTGTTATTTCCTTCCAGATTATATGAATGACGTTGATGAAATAAAAAATAAACTTCGAACAATAAAAAGAGAGGATATTATTTTTAATGAGCCTCATTTCTCTCAGCAAGTTGTGTTACGAAGCGGAAATAAAGAAGAAGTCATCAATCATATACTTCAACCAGATACACTTGTTTATGTTTATCAAGAAAAAGGAAAATATGGAGATATTATCTACTGTCTGCATTTCAAATTAAGCAATATAAGAACATTACGAATTCCGATTATATTCAAATCTGACGGCAAGGTTTATATAATCACTTATATTATGAGATATAGAAATTGGCGTAACATGGTGAAGGGTTAATATGGCGAAAATGATCTCTTATGATAAGGAAAATGATATTCTTGTGATTCACAAAGGATATACTTCTGATGAACAATTCAAAGGGAATATTGATGTTGGCGATTTGGTGTTGGATGTTTCAACTAGCGGAAAAATACGAGGTCTCGAGCTTTTTAATGCGTCGCAGTTTCTCAAGCCGTTCATGAAGGGTGAAATAGTCAGTGGTATTGAAGATGCTTCTTTTAATGTGGTGAAGAAACCGAATGGAATTATTATTTCTCTGGTGATGAAGTATTCTGACAAGGAGATTCCTGCAACGATTGCCGTTCCTTTGGAAGAACCGATGTTGAGTTAAGTTTAACTCTTATGGATATTCCACTCATTTATGGCACTGCATGGAAAGAAGATCGAACTGAATCTCTTGTTACGACTGCACTCGAGGCTGGATTTCGCGCGATTGATACGGCAAATCAACGAAAACATTATTTTGAAGAAGGAGTTGGCAACGCAATTGCTTCTGCAAGATTAAAGCGCGAGGAATTATTTATTCAGACCAAATTTACATTTATTGATGGTCAGGATTATCGGTTGCCGTACGATGCTGATGCCGATGTTTCTACTCAAGTTCGTCAATCATTTCAGAAGTCTCTAGAACATTTACGGGTTGATTACATTGATTCCTATCTATTGCATGGCCCATCTGTTCATCCTGGATTATCGGACGATGATGTTCTTGTCTGGAAGGAAATGGAAGCTATTCATACAGAAGAATTGACGAAACATTTAGGTGTGAGTAATGTGAATATTGATCAATTACAAATGCTTTTCGAAGAAGCAACAGTTAAACCTACCTTTGTGCAGAACAGATGCTTTGCGCAACTCGGCTGGGATAAAGAGATTCGTGAGTTTTGCAAAAAGAATGGAATTATTTATCAAGGATTTTCTCTTCTCACTGCAAATCGATTTGTTCTCCCTTTACTCAAACCCATTGCAGACAAATACCAGAAAACATCTGCACAAATTATCTTTCGGTTTGCTCAACAGGTTGGTATGATTCCATTGACAGGAACGACGGATCCAGATCATATGAAATTAGATTTGGAGATGGATTTTGAGATGGAGAATGATGAGATAAGGTTTGTTGAGAATATTGGATTAGATTAGTTACGACAATTTTATAAGTAATTTCTCGTTAGTAGTTAATGCGCGTTGATTTAATGGATTTAACTGAAGATTTGGGGATTAGAGTGAAAATTCTCGACTCTGTGGAAGAACCGAATGGAAACGATAGACGTGTTCGTCAAAATCCTGTTGAAAGTTTTCCTGATATGATGCGCACATTCAGAATTGCTCTGTTTGAAGGTGATGCGAACAAAATAATTACTTTTAATCCTGAAGGCACTTTTTTGTTTAGTGAAAGAGCACCTGACTTAAGTGATTACCCTTATCTTTTCTGGCATAATGATCGAGTACATGATGGATTCATAAGTCTGAGTAGTGAAGATGTTTTTTTTTGAAAAACAACCTGTTACTTTATTTGCTACCTTAGATGATGTTGTTGCGCATTTGAGAACACATCTTCCATCTTTTATTGCACAGCTCCCTGATGATTATCGTCTTCCTTCAGCCCATTCAGATCCACGAGTCGAATTTTTTAATTATTTTTTTGCTGGAGCTCCGTATTCTCCACGTCGTAAGAAGCCATTATGGTTTCTCAGAGCAGCGAGTCGAGCGTTTTATGAGCTTTTAAGACGAAATGACCAGAATGAACTCACGGATGAATATACAGTTATTGGGCATGAACAGACAACTGGGGCTATCGTGAGAGCAAACAGATTTACAATGTATTCGTATATTGTTGACGCTTTTCAACGGTTTCCTCTTGTCCAAGATTTTCTTACGGTGGCACACAATGTACCATCGTCTTATACTCATCGATGGCAGCCTCATCAAACACTCGCGTGGAATGCAGAAGATTCTAATCTACTTCATGCAAGAGTACCGCAATATGACGGAGTACCTTTACTTCCACTAAAAAGAGTGATCGGTAAATACAGAACAGTTCCGTTTCGAAATGCGTGAATTTTTTGATGTAATCTCTGAGTAAGAACAAGGAAAAAGAATTATCGTACAGTTTTAAAACCCATGAACCAAAAAAGGAGAAAAATAAACGGAACGGTGATCAAACAAAGAATGATCATATAGACAATTAATCCAATCACATAATCTAATCCAGAGTAACTAGCAATTCCTGTGAGATATAACTGTTGTCCAATATTAGATATTACGGTTGAAAGTGCAACTGCAAGAATAATCATTTTTACTTCTCTTTTTGAAATGACATAACTATCTACCATCAAATTCTATGTAGTATGATTATCCTTATAAAATCTTCTTTATAGTTTATAGCCGAACAGTACTTTACAGCCAAAGCTAAATAACCGTTAGATTTATATACCACTAGTTATATACAAATTCTAGTGTTAACGACACCAAAATAGTACAGAGAAGGGGGAAAGAAACAAAATGGCAAATACACAAGTACAACCGATATTTATTCTACCAGAAGGAACTCAGAGAAGCCAAGGAAGAAATGCGCAGCGTATGAATATTATGGCTGCGAAGTTAGTTGCAGAGACTGTTAGAACAACATTAGGTCCAAAAGGAATGGATAAGATGATTGTTGATTCGTTGGGAGATGTTACGATTACCAACGATGGAGTTACTATTCTTGAAGAAATGCAGATTGAACATCCCTCTGCAAAAATGTTAGTCGAGATTGCAAAAACGCAAGAAGATGAAGTGGGAGATGGAACGACAACTGCGGTTGTTATTGCAGGAGAATTACTCAAAAACGCTGAAGGATTGTTGGAAAAAAACATTCATCCAACAGTTATTGCGAGAGGATATCGATCAGCTGCTGAAAAATCACAAGAAATTCTGAATAAAATGGCAGAAAATATTGGAGAGAATGATGATGTCATGTTAAGTAACATTGCAGAAACATCAATGACGGGGAAAGGCGCAGAAGCATCAAAGGATAAATTGAGTGCGATTTGTGTCAAAGCAGTTAAACATATTATGGAAAAGGAAAACGGAAAGATAGTTATTGATAAAGAGAATATCAAATTAGAAAAGAAAGTTGGCGGCAGTGTTGAAGATACTGAGCTCGTTGAAGGCATTGTCTTAGACAAAGAACGAGTGCATTCAGGAATGCCACGACAAATAAAAAATGCGAAAATCGCGTTGCTTGATTCTGCCGTTGAGATAAAAAACACGGAAACCGATGCAAAAATCCAAATTACCGATCCAAGCAAATTGCAAGAATTTCTGGATCAAGAAGAGCGTATGCTCAGAAATATGGTCGAAAAGGTTGCAAAATCTGGAGCTACTGTTGTGTTCTGTCAAAAAGGAGTTGATGATTTAGCTCAACATTTCTTTGCAAAGAAAGGCATTTATGTTGCGAGAAGAGTAAAGAAAACTGACATGGAAGCATTAGAGCGAGCAACCGGCGGAAGAATTGTGACGAGTTTAGAAGATCTCTCGGGAACTGATTTAGGAAGCGCAGGCATTGTCGAAGAAATAAAAGTCGGCGATGAGGAAATGACTTATGTGAGAGATTGTAAATTACCCAAAGCAGTTACGATTTTAATCCGAGGCGGTACCGAACATGTGGTTGATGAAGTCAAACGAGCATTAGATGATGCCATCGGAGATTTAGCTGCTGCATTGAAAACGGGAAAGATTGTTGCGGGTGCGGGAGCTCCAGAGATTGAATTAGCAAAGGGATTGAGAAAATATGCCGAATCATTATCAGGAAGAGAACAATTAGCCGTACAAGCATTTGCTGAGGCTATTGAAGTCATTCCACGAACATTAGCCGAGAATTCAGGATTAGATCCTATTGAGATCATTACCGAGCTTAAATCTGCGCACGACAAAGGCCAAAAATGGGCCGGAGTTGATGTCTTCGCAGGAAAAGTCTTTGATGCCTGGAAAGCAGGGGTTATAGAACCATTAAAGATTAAAACGCAAGCAGTTAGTTCTGCAGCTGAAGTTGCCGTGATGATTTTAAGAATTGATGATGTTATCGCGGGCGGAAGCTCAAAGAATAGCATGCCTCAAATGCCACCTGGAATGGGTGGCATGGAAGGAATGGGAATGTAGTTTATATTTTTGCTTTATTTCTTCCTCGTTCTTCTACTTTTTGTAATCTGTCGATGATTTCTTTTCCTTCTTTGGCGAATTCTTTATATTCTTTCAACACCGTCTCAAAACTCTTTTCCCACACAAGTGGGTGTGTAGATTCTAGCGCTTCCTTTAACAAATGCAAATCTGTTGCCTTGTCCTCAATTTTTTGAGAAAAGAATGATAATCCAAAGTCGATAAAATAAATTTCATTGCGGAGAATCATGTTTGAGGTCGTTAAATCACCATGAATGATGCCTTGGTTATGAAGACGAGCAATTTTTCGCCCAATTTCTTCGGATAATTCGTTAAAATTTTTATCAGAAAGAATATCTCGCAACACTGGCCCATCGATAAATTCAATCTTTAGTGTTTCTTTTTCATCTGAATTAATTAATCGTGGACAGGGAAAGTTGATTCCATTGAGAGTTCGATAGACTTTTTCTTCTCGTTTTGTGCGTGATTTTCGCAATCTAGTATCTATTTCGGCCAAGCGATAATTTTTTTTAATACGTTGTTTAATGACTACTTCACCATCTCTAAAGAGTTTTGCTTCTGCTCCTTGAATAATGAGTTCCATGCTCCAGTAGATTTCCTCTGTTTTAAAAAAGTAACGGAGAAATCTTTTTATAGAAAGGTTGTACCTATTCTGTTATGGGGCTTTTCAATCGCATTACGTTTTGGATTCTCATCGGAGCTCTTTCTACTTTTTTTGCAGAAGTTATCTCAGGATCGACTCGTTATCCGTTCTTTTCTTCTTGGGGTTTATTTGTTATTCTTCCACTCTATGCTCTTCATCTCATTGTGCTATTGAGCATTATCTTTTATCATGGTAAACCTTCCTTGCCAACCGTATATCTCGGCGGAATGCTCTTTGGAATGTATGAAGCGTTTATTACTAAAGTGTTATGGAGTCCTCCCTGGCCAGATCCAATACGTTTAGGTGATGTGTCTGTTCTTTCGTTCATTCTGCTCGTCTTTTGGTGGCATGCTTTTCTATCGTTTCTCATTCCCTGTGTTG
>JAHFLI010000044.1 GCA_023255615.1 Candidatus Woesearchaeota archaeon | reverse complement strand
GCGTTATCAATAATGAACACTTTGTGATGCATTAACGAAGGATTTCCATCAACACGGACATTCTTTAATGAAGTATACTCAGAATAATCTGAGATTTGAGATTTCTCAAATATTCCTCTATAAGGAACACCTGACAGAACTATCGCATCACTAATTTCGCTACTGGTAAAACTAAATGTCATAAAGAGAATAGATTCCTTTGCGTTGCTGACCTCTCCGACTACTTTTTTTTCACATTCATCTTCCGGGCAGAAGTATGTCTCTATCGTTTCATTATTTAAGCGAATTATTGGTTGAGCTGTTTTTTCTCCGCCATCAAATTTTCCTGCAAATAGTTCTTTAAATTCATCTTCATAATTAGCGGCAATCCTTTTTGAATGAACGATCAGAAAATTATTATTGTTTTCTTCAAATCCGCTTGGAGTGGGATTTAACGATCCGGTCGTTGTTATTGTTCTGTCGATAATGCAAAATTTATTATGCATTGTTTTATCCTTCGGAACCTTCTTTGCTCCTGGAAATGTATTGTGTTCGTCAATAACCAGTTTGACTTCTTCTGTCTTTGATTTTTCTTGTAACAACGAAGCGATTTCTGGAGAAGTGAGATCATATAACGCACAATGGATTGATGAAGTGGAACGGTTCAATATCTCCATAAATGGTCTAAGGCAATCTTCTCTGGGGCAAAAGTATACTTGGAGTGGATCGTTAATGATTTCAGTTTCTTCTTGGCTATATTGATCAATGAGAATAAGTACAAGGGTTAACAACATCAGTAAAAGGATATATTTCATGCACTTGGACATGAATAACTGGTTAATAACTGTTTCTGAGAAAAAAATGGAGAATTTTCGGATTTATTTTTTGTATCGTTTATTAATGAGATACAAGAATATTCGGTCAGGAAGTATTTTTCTGACAAAAAGATGAAATTTTGCCCTATTACTTGTCGCGTATCTTAGTTTTTTGCCCCCATCCGTCGCTGCCTTGTATATTGTCCTTGCGACCTGAGCAGAAGTATCTGGATGCTTAAATTGTTCTACATGCATACCTTTCTGTTCAATCTTTTTTTCGTAGAGAGGGATGGTAATCTCTCCTCGAACCATACGTGAAGAATGGAAATTTGTTTTGGTGAATCCTGGCTCGATAATTTTGACTTTAATGTTGGTAATGCTTAGTTCATGCCATAGTGATTCAGAAATCGATTCAAGCGCATGTTTGGTTGCACAATAATAACCAGAAAGTGGAGAAGTAATTTTGCCGACAACGCTTGACACGTTGATAATTATTCCTTTATTTCTGTCCCTCATTTTTGGAAGAACTACTGAAGTGACATTCACGAGGCCGAAAATATTTGTTTCAAAAATCTCGCGCATTTGTTTGTCTGATATCGATTCAATCGCACCAAGTTGACCGTATCCCGCATTATTCAAGAGAACATCAATTGATCCACAATGATCTTCTGCTTTTTTTACCGCTACTGAAATTGATTTTTTGTCTGTGACGTCGAGTGGAAGGATGAGAACATGTTCACGATGATCGACAATCGGTTTGCGCATCGTTGCAACAACATTCCATCCTTTTTCAGCAAAGAGATCAACGCATGCTTTTCCAATACCTGAAGAAGCACCGGTAATAAAAATTGTTTTCATACGAATCTGCCTATTCTGACGTTGCCAGATTTAATTGAACATTGACATGCGAGACGTATATTCACATGATCTTTAATGACCGCTGATTCTTTCTCGTTTCTCGAGGAGAGATTTTCAAGACCCTCAGCAATTTCTATGGCACAGCTTCCACATAATCCGTCTTTGCAGCCAAACGGTACTCCAATCTCCTTGCAGCTATCAATGATCGGAGAATCATCTTCAAGAATTTTCTCAACATCGTTGTAGATCAACGTTGCCATCAAAAGCCGACTGAAGAACCACAACCGCAGCTTTTAACAACATTAGGATTATTTACTTTAAAGCCTGCGCCTTGAAGACCCTCGACGTAATCAATCTCAGAGCCTTTTATTTTATCAAGCGTGCTTTTCAAGATGTACATTTTTACACCTCGACTTTGGACAGTCATTTCTTCCTCAGAAGGTTTTTCCTTCAGATCGAATTCGTATTGAAAACCGGAACAGCCACCTGGTGCTAAGGATACACGAATGCCCCAGGCTTCCCGTCGCGCTTTCGTCAACAATTCCTTTACCTTCGCTGCTGCGACTTCAGTCATCGTAATCGTTTCTTCTGATTCTTGTTTTCCAACTTCTGCATTCATTTCAGCAACTAATCCATCAACTTGTTCTTCTGACATCCCATGACCAAGCATTCCTTGTTCGATGGTTTCCCAGACAGATGCATGACAGCCGACACAATGCAAACCTGAGTTAGTCATCATGGTCGCTAACTTGTGCGCTTTTCCAGGATGCATTTCAAAAACTTCCTGAATCGTTGTTTGTCGTGTAATTTTTCCTGCGTGAGTTTGAGTTTGTTCCATACGAATCACCTTGTCTTTTGTAGTCAATGAGGGTATTTAAATCTTTTGATTAAGTTAACAATAGTTAAGTGTTCAGATTTCGTGAAATTTCTTTTTTCCATGCGTAAAGAATCCCATAAAAATTCCCCATGCGATAAACGTGCATATACTTGCAACCATAATCGGAAGATTCATATGGAAGGATACAATAAACCCTGCGATGATAGGTGGAATGGACATGGCAAGAGATTGTAATGATTGATTAATGCCCAGAATTTCACCTTGAGATTTCTTGTCTGCTAAGTTTGAAATAACTGCGGTTGAATTTGGATACGTTAATCCTTGGAATAGTGCAATAAAGGGAAGGACAAAAAACATGTTAGCAGAGCGAGAGGGAACTAAGAGCAACGGCAATGCGATTGCCAAACCAACGGGAGAGAAGTACATCACCTGTTCTGGTTGTAGGTATTTTGCAGCGATCCTTGTAATTACTCCTTGAGTTAACGCGATAAAAAATCCAACGAACGCAAACAGATCGCCAATATCGCCTTGCGAATAATGAAATTTCTCAATGAGGAATACTTGAAAAAATTGAGTGAAAAAACTAAACCCAAACGACAACATAAAGATGACGAAAAACATGGTGCGCAAACTTTTCATTTCGGCAGCACGTTTAATATTACGAAATCCCGTTAAGAGACTAATTGGCGATTCGATTGTTGTCTTCAACGTTTCATCGAATCGTTTCCAGACGAGAATAATATTGAACAGTGAAAGTATTGCTGCAAACCAGAGAGGGGTTGCAAAATTAAACCAACTCACGACATGAGGATCGGCGAGCTTCCCACCGATGAACGGACCCATAATGAATCCAAGTCCAAAGGCCATGCCGATCAATCCAAAATTTTTTGCTTTTGAGCGTTCATCACTCGTATCTGCAATGGCAGAGAGCGCTACCGAGATGTTTCCTCCGGTAAGTCCATCTAGTGCGCGGCTAAAAAAAAGGAGTGGAAGATTACTGATGATGAGACCAAGGCCGAACAAGAGGTAGCCAACAAGTGTTCCCGTGAGCGAAATAAGGAGTATCTTTTTTCTGCCGTAACGATCTGATAATGCTCCTAAGAGAGGTGCACCAAAGAATTGTGCGAGGGGATATGCTGCAATAAGCAAGCCAAGCAGAATTGTTCGGTACCCTACTGATATGGTGGAAGGAAAAATGAGATTTGTGTTGAGGAATAACGGTCCTAAAATCGGAATAAGAATACTTACTCCTAATAAATCGAGAAACACCACAAAAAAGAGCGGCTTAAGGATATCTTTCATAGGGTGATGGTTTTTATTTTATTTATATTCCTTTTGTAAAGTTTTATCTACCTCCCCTTTATGCTATTTTTATGAATGCAGTTTCAAAGGAACTCAGAAGGGTTGCACGCCCGGAGAAAGTTAAAATCCTTTCACGATTTTTTAAGACTGGAAAGGGCGAGTATGGTGAAGGAGATCAGTTCATTGGTGTTGTTGTCCCTGATGCACGATTAGTTTCTCAAAAGTTTATTTCGCTTTCTTTGAACGAAATTGAACAAGTGCTTTCTAGTAACATCCACGAAGAACGCCTGGTTGGATTACTCATTCTTGTGGAGAAATATAAACAAGCACAAAACAAAAAAGAAATTGTTGATTTTTATCTTGCTCATACCTCTGCAGTAAATAATTGGGATTTAGTTGATTTAACGGCAGACAAGATTCTGGGAACTTATTTGTTGGATAAAAACCGTTCTGTTTTATATAGACTGGCAAAATCAAAAAATTTATGGGAACGCAGAATTGCGATTATTGCAACTTTTGAATTTATTCGTCATCACCAATTTGAGGATACCTTTGCGATTACTGAATTGTTAATGAATGATCATCACGATTTGATTCACAAGGCTTTGGGATGGATGCTTCGTGAGGCTGGAAAACGTGATCAACTAGAGGAAGAAAAATTTCTCAAAAAACATTATCAAAAAATGCCACGGACGACCTTGAGATATGCAATTGAACGATTTGATGATGAGAAGAGGAGATTTTACTTGAATAAACCATAATCTTTAAATATGTGAAATCACATTATTACACATATGCCTAATATTACTTTATCAATTCCGGAAGCACTTCATCAGCGTATGAAACAACACTCAGAAATACGATGGAGCGAAGTTGCACGGCTATCAATTGAAGGTAAACTCGAAGCGTTAGATGTGATGGACCGTATACTCCAAAAAAGCAAACTTACTCAAAGAGATGTTGATGAAATATCACGCGAAGTAAATGGCGCTGTCGCAAAAAAACTTAGGATAAACTCTGCCAGAAACCCAATCACTTCAGTGATTGGATGAATGGCAAATATTTAAGACATTATTTCTTTGATCAACAATCGGTAAAGTGATGCGTCTCAACAGAGGTGAGACGCATGAACATCTACCGAGAACACACGCACAACAGATCTGTTGGCTGGAGTACGTGGCACTTCGAATGGTGTACGAAGTACCGCTATAAAATCTTTTACACTTTACAGCTTCGTACACTTTGCAAGATTGTGTTGGAAGAAACTGCACAGAGGCATCATATCAATATCGTTGATTATGAAGTTGATATTGATCATGTCCACCTCATTGTGGACATACCTCTCGAGATGACTCCAACGAGAGCTATGCAACTCCTAAAAGGATGTTCAGCAAGACTATTGTTGAAAGAACTGCCTCATTTATCGAGACTCTATCCACATAGACATCTCTGGAGTCCCGGTAAATTTATGGCAAGTGTCGGTTACATAACCGTAGAAAAAGCAAAACAATATCTCGAGGCGCATCACGCCAAATCATCGGAATCCCATAACTTCAGTTATGGGAGGACGTCAAATTGAAATGAAAATTATTGTAGACAGCAATGTTTTGCTTTCTGCGCTCATTCGTGATTCCTTTACACGGAAAATAATCATTAATTCCGAAAATTTGTTTTACTTTCCCGAAGATTCTTTGAAATTGATCGATATCGATCACTTGTTCTCTACAAGGCAGGTATTAATGAAAAAGAGTACGATATTGTCCTTGAGTCTCTTATGAAGAATATTATTCTTATCCCTCACAGTTATATTATTTATTATCTCGAACAGGCAAAATCGGTTTTTCTTTGTGTTGATCCGGATGATGTCGTGTTTATTGCAGCTGCATTAAGTATAGAAAACTCCGTAATTTGGTCAGATGATACCCATTTTCAACGTCAGAAGATAATTACGGTGTACACTACAAAAGAAATGAGACATTTCTTTGATAATCTTTAAAAAGTCTGTTCATGGAGAGATAATATGCTCAGCTCATTTTTACAAAAACTTGATTTTGTGCATCAGTTCAAGATGGCCGAGGGAAGTATTGGCATTCTTGGTACCAAACAAGTGATGTTGCCGTCTTCATTGGTTTCTGAGTTGAATAAAGAAAGCATCTATGATATTGCAAAGAAATCTGCGCATGAAGAAGTCGAGATTTATATAAAGAGAATTAATGCAGATCAGGAAAGCACACTGAATATTTCTGAGCAAATCTTTGATACATATGGATTGGGAAAATTAAAAATTGAGTTGTTTGACAAAAAAGGAAAGGCGATAGTGCATGTTTCGGATGCTGCCTTTCCTGGAAAAAGCCCCTTAACGCGCGGAGTTCTTGCCGGAATGTTTTCTTTTTTATGTAAAAAAAATGTTGATGCTGAATTCAAGGGAATGAAAGGAAATGCGAATGTGTATGTGATTGGATAATTTCCGAAAGAAAAACATATTTTTCTCAAATGATTTTATTAATATCCTATTCTTTCTCTCTTTGATTGGATTTCATCGAAAGGTTTATATATATACATATGAATATGTATATCATGGCAAAGACGATTATGATATCTAACGATGTGTACGACAACCTGAAGAAAATAAAAATGAAAGGAGACCAAAGTTATAGTGAGGTCATTAGAGAACTTCTTCAATCAAAGAATCAAAAAACTCTTGGAAATGTCATGAAGCACTTTGGCGTTCTCAAAGGAGATAAAGAATATGATCACATCTTAAAAGACTTGGAAAAAGAATGGAAACAATGGTCAAATCGTTATGCTTAGATACTAATGTCGTCATTGAAATAATAAAGGGAAATAAGGAAGTTTCATCACGGTTACCTTCTGATCCTTCCTATTTTATTTATCTTAGTTCCGTTAGTATATTTGAGCTGTATTTACGTCAGTATAATCTCAATGATCTTGATTCCTTTATTCAGACTGTTGATATTTTGCCGTTTGATGAACACTCAGCAAAAGTCGCAAGTCAAATTCATAAAGAATTAAGTGAGAAGGGAAAATTGCCTCCTCTTCGTGACCTTTTTATCGGGGCTACGTGCATTGCTCACGATACTCCTTTAATGACATTCAATAAAAAGGATTTCATTCATATGGATGGTTTGCAGATCTTTTCTTGAAAACAAGAAGTTTTAAAAATCTTAGTCTTAGAAATGAATAAAAAGGGGTGGATATGAAGCGTGTCAAGACAGGCATCAAAGGTTTTGATGAATTAGTCCAAGGTGGATTGCCGGAAGGTGCGTCTATTCTTGTTACTGGAAGTCCGGGTACTGGTAAAAGCATCTTTGGATTGCAATTTCTCTTTAATGGTGCGACAAAATTTCATGAGAAGGGATTATATGTTAGTTTTGAGCAATTAAAAAAAGATATTGTTAATCAGGCATCCCAGTTTGGTTGGGACATGATGAAATTGGAACGCGAGAAGAAAATAGAGATCCTTTGCATTCCCATTACTAAAGTGACGCAAGACACCGTTATTATGATTAAGAATAAAATCAAAAAGGAGAAAATAAAGCGAGTTGTTATTGATTCTCTGACGACATTGACGGTCAATGCTCCTATTTATTCAATGACTAAAGATTTGACGATTAAGGATGTTGTTAATGATAATACTGTTTTTTCTCCTCCTATTGTCGGTGATTTTCTGGTCAAACATTTTATATACAGTTTTATTGAGGGGTTACAGGAATTTGAAACAGTAACGACGATTCTTATATCAGAAAATTCAACTGAACCGGGATACATGTCGCGAGATACCGTTTCAGAATTCGCATGCGACGGAGTCATTTTGATTAATTTTGAATCCCTTGGCGGAGATTATTCAAGGTCTCTTATTGTGAGAAAGATGAGACAGACGAAAAATGATGAGGATGTGCATCCCGTTGAAATAAGCGAGCATGGGATTGTGGTGCATCAGTTGAAGTGATATTTTTCTTTTAGAAATCTGTTTTCTATCGCTATCTTTAAATATCTTCATTCTGAATAGGGAGTTATGATCAAGAAATTTTCTCAATTCTTTGCTCATCTCGTTGCTTATGGGGGATTTTGTATTGAGGATGGAATTATTTATGTTTGGAATGACCCCCATCTTTTTATTCCTTTGAACTCTTTTATTCTTTTCCAATCTGAACTCTATACATTGCTAGGACAAGATCAGACAAACAAATTGTTATATTGGATGGGAAAGATAAAGGGGAATGTTGACGATCAAGTTTTAATTAAGCGGTTTGGTTTGAAACCAAGTCAGATTGACGACTTTTTGAGCGCTGCTGCGCAGGATGGATTTGGATCTTGTGAATTCGTCAAACCTCCGAATCCTAATGATCTTAAAGAGGTTCTTCTTAAAGTTGATTCCACGATCGCGAGGGCACTAAGAACATATACCCATATTACAGGTCCAGTGGATTATTATTTTCTCGGACTGATTGCTGCGGGCGGAGAAGTTTTATATAATATTAATGTTACTTCTGAGGAAATTTCTTGTGTTGCGAATGGGGACAAGGAGTGTAGGTTTTTAATTAAAAGATCTCAGAAACCAGAATCTTTTGCCTTCTTGAAGAAAAGCGGTATAGAACATACTGCGCTCTTGGAACGATCAAGACAACTCTACCTTCTTCGAAAATCCCACTTTAAAGTACTCTCGAAAAAAGAGATTTCATTTGGAGACGGTTCTTTTTCCTTTAGAGGCGTCAAAGGAGTAATTATAGCAGAGCGTATGTTTGTTATTCTTGATTATGTGCTTTTAAAATCACTCGGAAAAAAATACGAAGCGTTACAAGAAAAATATGCTCAATCTCATATTAAGGAAGTTTATGATCCCAAGATCAAAGCAGAAATAAGGCCGGAAAATATTATTGAAATGTTAAATCTTTTATCTTTATTTGGCTTAGGTTCATTTCACCTTGTTAGAATTTTAGGAAATGACTTATTTGTTGAAAATAAATCGAATTATTACCCTTCAGATCATGTTTTTTTATTTGGCCGGAGTAAATCTCCAGTAGATAACTTTTGCGTTTTATTGTTAAAAAGTCTTTTCCAACAATATTTTAAAAAAGCGCCTCGAATAAAAGAAATTCAATGTAGGGCGGTTCATTCAGATACTTGCTTATTTAAAGTCTCACTCTAATTTTGATACTACTAACCAGTAATATTTATAAAGGGGAGAATTTTACTTGTCCTCTATGGTACCTCAAATTCCTCGAGAAGACTTAGTTTCGTTAGTAAGGACTCACGGAAGTAATTCTCTTTCCACTTCAACTATCCAACCTGGTATGAATTATTTTGTTATTGATGGAGTTGGATTTATCTCTTATCGCAAAAAAGGTCTTAGTACGATAGTCTTATCA
>JAHFLI010000043.1 GCA_023255615.1 Candidatus Woesearchaeota archaeon | reverse complement strand
TTAAATGGGCCAGTATACTGCTGAACTGCATTAGCATCAAAGAGATAATATGCTGTTCTTCCGATATCAGTTGTTAACACAACCCCTGGTTCAGTGATATACCACCCGTTACTTCCATCAGGAGTAAGAGGAACAACTGTTATATCTGTATTTTTGACAATAGGGGAATTTTGCAAAACTCCTGAAGCAATGTTGTGGGCGTGATCTTCTGCGTAATATCTCCACTGAACGACCATTCCTGAAGTAATGTTTTGTCTTCCTAAGGTAAATGAGTATACCGAATCATTCCCAAACACAGAATAATTTTGAAAGATTCCAGAAGAATTGATGCTAATAATTACTTTCCCAACACCATTCAGATCAGTAATAGTCGCATTGAGAGTAATACTTTGATTCTCAAAAGAAATGCTTGGTGTTTTGGTCTCTCCTGAAATGGTTGGTGGGGTACTATCAATGGTCACATTGTAGATGCCAACCGTTGTTGTTGAGAGATCGGTCACATTTTGCGCGGTAAAGAGTATCGTCGCTGCTTGAGTATCCGCAACAATGGATGAGATAATATGAGATACAGAATATGTTCCATCTCCATGATCTACCGCTTGTTCAATCGCCGGAGAAAGATCAACAGCTCCGAAATCAACCGTAACATTATAATCTTTATTATCCCAACTCATATTCAGAGAAATAAAATGATCATTTGGACCATAGATCAGATCTTGATCAGAGGAAGAAGCAGAGAGAAATACAGGAGAGGCAAAAACAGATAGAGAACAAAGTAGAAAAACTAAAAATAAAACAACGAACGTACCCCTCATACAACACCCCCTCGGAGCTATTATTTTTAATTAACTATAAATGTTTTGGTTTGCTGTGCAGTATTTCCGGCAAAGTCAGTCGCTTTAATGATCAAGGTGTGGCTTCCCTTTTGAAACGTTTTTTCTTTGACAACAGTAGTGCATTTCGTGCAGAGCGATGAACGCACACCGTTATCAAATGCATCGATTGATGCAACCATTTCATTAACTTGAACATCAAATGGAACTCTTGTGATATATGCAGTGTTGACTGGATTGTTTACCGTAAGTGCTGGTGTGGTTGCATCAACCATGACATTTTCCATCACTTTGCTTGATGCGATATTTCCGGCGACATCCTCAATGGCAACATAATAATTAATACGCTGCCCATCATAGGCGCCAAGGTCAAGGGTTAATGTACAGATTTGATTACTTCCTGATGGGCAAATCGTAAAGTCGGATGAAGTATAACTCCCTTCCGTTGTTCGTTTGTAATACATCTTGACTAATTCCACATTATCCTCAGAATATTTAAGATCAAAACTACCTCTTGTGAACCCGCTTGGTATGACTGAACTCACTTTTGGAAGTCTTGAATCAACAGTGAATGAGATTGTTTTTTCATTCACATTTCCCCCAAAATCGGTTGCCTTAATCTTCACATCATGGTGACCATCCATGAAGCCGACATTTTTCTTGTAACCATTGCAATTTTTACATAATGATTTTGGCTTATTGGCATTATCAAAGAGTTCAAGGTTTTCAACTTGGCCATCGAGAGTGATATTAAATGGAACGTTTGGATCTGTAATGATGCTGTTCGTCAACGGAGTGACCAACGTAATGATAGGATTAACGGTGTCGATGGTGGTATTTGTTACCTTTGACATCACCGTATTCGCGCTATCTTTTAACTCAAACTCATATGAAATAATTTTTCCGTTATAGGAACTCATATCGAGAGTTTTGCTGCATGTTTGGATTTTTCCTGAAGTGCATCCGGCCAATGGAGTAATATGGTGCGATGTTTCACCCGGGCCCCAATAATGCAAATTCACGCCTTCTAATTTATCTTCATCATACGTGATTGAAAACGTCCCTTTGGACGTTGATTTATCGTTTGGTAAAGTTGTTTTTATGCTTGGCGGTTTGCTATCAACAGAGAAATGAACCACCTGCTGATAATCACTTCCACCTTCATCAGTTACGATAACAGTAATCGTCGATTGCCCATCTTTTACGCTTAATGACTTGCTGACTTCAGTGCAAGCACTACAAATATCAGTAAATTTTACACCATCAGTGGAATACTTAATTTTGCTTGCGGTAAAAAACGCGAGAACATGTAACGTTACTTTTGTCGATGGATATGCTTGTCCATCATGCGGAGAAATAATGTTAAACGGCTCATTCGCAAGAGCGGTATCAATGGTTACTTCGTTGACACCAGAAGTATCCGATCCAAAGGAATCGGATGTCATAAAATAATATTCAATAATGTCTCCTTCATTGAATGCACTTAAATCAACAAGCTGCTTACATGATTTTCCCATTCCAGATGCGCACGAAAATCCGACTGAAGAATAACTTCCCGTTCCTTTTTTTCGGTAAAACATGGTGGTACTCAACACATTATTCTCATTATAAGTAACAGAAAATTCAGTTCCAGAGCGCTTCACGAAGCCACCAAAACTCGGTCGCGTGGAAAGAATCTCTGGTGGCAATGTATCAACAATAAAGGTGTGAGTTATTTTAGCAATATTGTTTGATAAATCAGCGGCAGTAATCGTCATATTATGAATACCATCATCCACCCCATGCAACAAAAAATTACTCGATTGGCAATTGGTGCACATCGTTCGCAGAGGTTCAAATTCTGTCAATCGTTTAATATATTGAGTTGGTTCATCTGTTGACACATTAATGAACACGTCGTGAGTTTTATACACCACACCATCTTGAGGAGTAAACAGAGTAATGACGGGCGGTATGGAATCAAATGTTCCTCCACTATTACATTGGCAAGGAGTTTTTGCACTGCCGCTCCAACAATCAGTGAATGGACTTGGGCTTATACAAAGAATACAACAGGTTTTTCTACATACTCCTGTGCTCGTATATGCGTCAGAACTTGTTGGAACAACCCCGTGAGAATCTCCCTGACTTTCTTCGCCATGGCTCGTGCATTCCCACGCATCTGTTCGCACATATCCTTGGACAGAGCTCAGACTCATTAAAAGAAGAGCTAAAGATAATACCAGTGTTATGATAGATTTTGTTTTGATGTTCATGTTCAAATCCCCCTTTTTTCGTGCATCCCCAATAAACACCAGAACATCGTATCTTTCATTATGGGAAGGCATCTTTTTTTATAAGCATTATTGCGACAGAAAAAAGAGAATGCATCACCATAAAAATAGATAGACACCGACCAGAGACGATCAGACGCGAACGATATATGAGCTAACATTCATATCCTTCATCTCAAAGGATTGGCCGGTTATCGAAATCATTCCCTCTTTTACATCAACAAACACTCCCTCTTCCCCACGTGAGTGTATCGGGGCTTTATTGCCAACGATACCATATTCAAAATGGCCATCATGCGAAATACCGATAATTGATCGAACTCCCTGCTGAGCAATGCGATAGTCAACCACTGCCATGGATTCAATATGGAATTCAGTACCATTGATAACACACGGCCCATTTGGCCGCAACCACATCTGTACATGTGCATGGGTTTCATTATCAGCCCGCGCTTTTGCGAACAGATAAATATTCCCATAGCAATTATTCTGGTCATCCTGTCTGACATTGACTCTCAACCGTGCAGTTTCCAATCTCAAATCATCCCTTCCGACAAGATGAGTTAACATCCCTCCACGAGATTGCGATAGCACCGCCGTTACTTCTTGCGCGTGTGCTAACGTTACAACAAGGAAAAATACAATGACTCCAACGCCAATCTTTGAAATACACCACACCTCTCGTCGAGGCAGAACTCTATCACCACTATTTCTGGTAATGATGTTATCCTTAATATACTTTTCCAAGAATATTTATAAACAGCAAAGATAGTCATCATTGACGACGAATTCTTGGTAAAAAAATTAAAAATCTTCTTAAAGAAAGACTCTTTCTTGCCCCTTATGATTCTGCAAAACCTTGGAGAATATATCAGAGAAAAAAAGAAATTGGGCAATAAACTGCTCATTATCGATCCAGAAAAAGAAAAAACATATTCCTATTTTGAAATGATCACCTTGTCTGAATCTGTTGCTGCTTTCCTTGATGAAAAAGGAATTCAACAAAACGATAAGGTAGCATGTATTTCTACAAACCGACCGGAAATGATCATTCTCTTCTTTGGATGTCTGATTCGGGGAGCAATATTTCATCCTATCAATCCTGGATTGAGCAGTGATGAGATGACATATGTCCTTGATAATTCAGATTCGGTTATCGCATTTTGCGAACACGATAGTGAAGAAAAAGTAAAATCACTCGCTCTTCCTACATTAAATGGTCTTTTTAGAATCGACGAATTAATGACCTTTCCAGAGAAATCTGTTTCCTTTCAAAACGTTAAACTTGATGATAATGCAGTTTTAATGTATAGCTCAGGAACGACTGGTTTCCCAAAAGGGATTGTGCTCACACAGAGGAATCTTCTCGTTGAATGTGAAAGCATTGCACGAATACTCCATTTCTCAGAACACACACGAGGGATAGAGATGTTGCCGTTGTTTTTTTCTGGTGGCCTGTTTCCCAATGTTTTCACCATATTTCTTGCGAGTGGGTCTATTGTACTTCCGAGAAAATTTTCTAAGTCACAGTTCTGGAACCATGTAAAAAAATACAACGTAACCTGGTCATTTGGTGTTCCGACCATGCTTGCTTATTTATTGAACCCTCCCGAAAATATTTCCTCTCAAGAAATCTCCTCTTTTCAATTTATGAGCACCGGTGCCGCACCACTTCCTATCGAAATAGCAAACAATTTCGAAAAACATTTTGGAAAAAAAGTTGTTGAGGCATATGGATTAACGGAAAACGTTGCGTGGACAACTGTTAATGATCCAAAATCTCCGAGATATGGCTCAATCGGAAAACCCATTGATATCGCTGTTATGAAAGTGATCGATGAAAACGGAAATGAAGTTCTCGATGGCATTGAAGGACAAATTCTTATTAAAGGGCCTCACGTATTCAAAGAATATTATAAAAATCAAGAAGCAACACAAAAAACGTTGATTGATGGATGGTTGCACTCGGGCGATCGTGGGTATCGAAATAACGAAGGGTATTATTTCATTACTGGTCGAATAAAAGAAATTATTAAAAAAGGTGGTGTTCTTATCTCACCGGTTGCTATTGATACGGTATTCTACAAACATCCTGCAGTTAAAGATGCAGCAACGGTAGGAATTCCTGATCATCTCTATGGAGAAGAAATTGTGACTTTTGTTTCCCTAAAAGAGGGCATGAATGCAACAGAAGATGAATTCTTCAAATTATGCGAAGAATCACTTGAAAAATTTAAATGCCCAAAGGAAATTTTTTTTATCGAAGAAATTCCGAAAGGACCGTCAGGGAAATTGCTGAGAAGGGAGCTCCTTCGAAAATATTCCAACAAATTCGAAAAATAAACAATCATCGGAAATCTACCACTTTTTTCTCGTAAAACTTCATTAATGGGGGAGATAATACTACAGGTATGGTTTGCGAAGAATAGTAATATTTAAATACTAGTAATACTTTATTACTTTAATGGAAACCGTAAAAACCATTAAAGGAGTGGACCAAGAAATATGGGCAGAATTCAAAAGCTTGGCTGCAAAAAACAATGTTCCTGTTGGGAAATTGTTCCGTCATCTCGTGGAAGAATATCAAAAAAACCAATCAAACGAATGGAAGGACATTCTCTCTATGGGTAAAATTCTAAGTAATCAGGAAGCAAAGGAGATCGAGAATGAAGTGAAACGGATACGAAGTGAAAGAGGATTTAGAAATCTATGAGATTTGTTCTTGATACCTCTGTTCTTATTGCACTTGAGAGGAATGACCCGCAGATTATTTCTCGATTAAATGAATTATCAAAACTATCGAGTGGACCTCCTCAAGTGACCATTATTTCCCGTTTTGAATTGCTGGTGGGGTTGAATAAAAAAGAACCCAAGAATAAACAAAAGGCAATTGAATTGCTCAATAAATTTACGTGCATCTCAGCGACCGCACGAACGGCCGATATTCTCGCACATCTAAAGCAAACCTATGACGAAAAAGGTATATCCATTTCCCTTGCGGATCTCCTTATTGCAAGTCAGGTGAAAGAATATAATTTAACGTTGATAACCAAAGATAATGATTTTGAAAAAATAAAGGAAATAAATAAAATAATACTCTAAATCGCATTTCCCCAGAACATAATTTGTCCAGCCGAAAAGTCACCATTGCAGGGCATAGGCAAGTACAATCTAAAGGTTACCGCAATTTCATCTCCCGGTGTAAGAACGTTTCCTGCAAAATATTCTTTTGTTCCCAACGTGAGAAGATGGGTTGGTGAATTGATTGCCGTTGCTCCGGTAATAATGGGAATTCGTTTACTTTTTGATCCGACTTCATAGGGAATTCCGACATACCCTTCAGAATCTCTTCGCACGACATCATTAGCCGTCGAGTACCCGCCATTTGTTGCGAAGTAGCAGAACGGATCAACATCTGTTTCTTCGGAAAGGTCTCCCATTGAATCACAAATTCCTTGAGCTCCGGGATTGTATGTTAGTATTACTCCCGTCGATGGATTTCTTCCGAGTGTTAATCCACTTCCACCTGTATTCAATCGCAAATGATTGGATTCAGGACAAATTGCTGGAGATGATGCTGGATCATAAAAATCAGTTCCAGAAATTCCCATATCCAACAGAACTCCACTTCCTGCATCAGCGTCATTCTCAACAAGAAGAGTATCTGAATATGATTTTGTTCCTGGTCGTACTGATCCAAAATCAATGTCGCCCGTAATCGACATTGCAATAACAGGATTCAGAAACCAATACTCGTTTTCTTTTGTCGTTCCAATGTTTCCCGTTAAATCCTCAACTTCAGTCGTAATGAAGTATTCTCCATACATTGATACAGGAGTTTCGACAGTAAAGGCACAATCATAGATCCTCATGGTATCTGCATCGAATGTCGTGATCTTCTCTTCGTCGATCATTGCGTTGAATGACTCAACATCAGTATCTGAGGATGCATCACAATTTGCTTCGATGTCGTTACCGATTCCTTGTGTAGTTCCAATGGTCGCATAAACATCTTCGATTTTTTCAATGCCATTTTTATCCATGACTAAAACACGCCACACAATCTTCTCCCCCTCAAAGGCGTAATTATTGACTCGTTCAACAAGCTCTCCACTTCCGTCTGCAGGATTATGATAAACAACCCTACTTTCCGGATCCATCCAAATCAGCGGAGGAAAGTCTTCAGTATCTACTTTTATCTTTACTCCACCACCAATTGCCGGCGTACTCGCGGCAACACAAGAAATACCAAGTAGGAAAATGATGAACATAATACCAAACACATTCTTTTTCATAACACACCCCTTTGCTCGTTAAAAAAAATAAAAAAAAATAAAAGAAAAATTTCTTTCCTTAGATTGCTGTTCCCCAGAACATAATCTGACCTTCAGAAAAGTCACCATTGCATGGCTCTGGTAGAGCTAATCTGAACGTTATCGCAATCTCGTCCCCTGGAGTCAACACGTTACCAGCGAAGTAAGCTTTTCCACCGTCAAAAGCAATTCTGTCTGATACAGAAGTACTTGAGATGATAGGTGTTCTCTCATGCTCATCGCCAGTCTCGTATGGAATTCCTACATAACCTTCGTTGTCTCTTCGTGTGTTATCATTTGAGGTTTTGTAAGCTCCGTTGGTTGCCCAGTAACAGAAAACATCGAATTGATTTTCTGTCGCAAGATCGTCACCAACATCGCCAGGTTCTTGATAGAACGGATTATCACAATTGGTCTGTGGTGTTCTGACGAAATCTACAGCTGGGTTATGCGGACCTTCTACTTCGTAGTCAGGCGGTGCTCCTCCACTGTTCAATCGTAAGTGGTTGCTCAATGGACACTTTGCACCGGTTGATCCTGGGTCGTAAAAGTCTGTACCTGAAATAGTCATATCAAGTAAAACTCCTGATCCACTGTCAGCATCGTTCTCAACCAATAAGGTGTCAGAGTATGCCAATGTTCCTGGTCGTACAGTACTGAAGTCAATATCACCAGTAATGGACAACGCAACTACTGGATTGAAAAACCAGTATTCATTCTCGTCGAATGTGTTCTGGTTTCCATCAAGGTCTTCAACTTCAGCAGTAACAAAGTATTCACCGTACATGGAAGCTGATGTTTCAACAGTCAATGTACACAACATGATTTCCATGGTATCTGCATCGAATGTCGTGATCTTCTCTTCATCGATCATCGCATTGAATCGATCCATATTCCGCGTGTCGGCATCCTGTTCACGATCACAGTTTGCTTCGATGTCGTTACCGATTCCTTGTGTAGTTCCAATAGTAACGTAAACGTCGCTAATCTTTTCTACTCCGTTCTTATCCATGACAAGAACTTCCCACTGGATCTGTTCTCCTTCGAAAGCGTAATCTGCTACTCTCTCGACAAGTTCATCACCAAGATCAGCCGGATTTCGTAAGACAATTCGGCTCTCAGGGTTCATCCAGATGCGCGGAACAAACGGCTCAGTAACAACTGTAATACCGGTTCCTCCTCCTATGGTAGGCGTATTCGCTAGTGCATAAGGTACAACTGTAAGCACTAACATCAATGCCACCAATAGACTTGATGTCTTTTTCATTTTTTGTACCCTCCTTAGGTTTTTATTCTCTCTGCATCTTGCCGTTGCCAGCAAGACATAGCCCTTAACGAGAGCTACCAACCAGAGCACATGGTTCTGGTTGTTGTCAATGTATGACTTTGAAAAGAAGTAAGAGTTTCTCCTACTCTACACCCCCTCGCGAATTCACTATTCTATCATAAATACTAATCTGTCCTATTGGTAAGTTACACCACCTATAAATACTTTGTTGGATTAGAATATGTATAAATTATCACAGAAAAAAGTACTCTACCCTTACTAGAGACAACACAAAACCGCAGAATTTATAGACGGAAAAAGAAGAAATATTCATTTTCGTGTCAGCTAAGATACAACAGAGCTTACTTATATAAGTATGGAAGAAAATAGAAATAAAAAGAAAAATTGGAAGAAATTTACCCAATAAAAGTGACACAAAAAGTGGATATTGTTGGTCTCTTTTTCTACCGATATCATGAACTGAACTTTTCTTCATCGTCTCAAAAACAATAATATCTCTTTCCTTAATTATTTTTACCGTTCCTATCTGGAGACAATGGATAAGGGGTGAGAAAGGACAGAGACCGCAACGTTTTTTTCTTGTT
>JAHFLI010000042.1 GCA_023255615.1 Candidatus Woesearchaeota archaeon | reverse complement strand
CCATGCATTGTTTGGTGTTTTCATTCTTATTAAATATTGCGGTTCTTCAGGCTCTGTCCTCAATCTCGCATTCGCTCGCACGGAGCAGCTTCTCGCTTGCGGTAATAATTGGTGATAACCGACATTCTCCGACGGAGCCAACCCTCTTGTCCGTGGTGATTGCTCTGATAAGAAGCTCGACTTGAGGCTGCACCTTGACTTTGAGGACAGAGCCGGTTCTTCACCATCTGCAAAAAGAATTCATGAATTCTCGTATCGTCTGTGAGTTCAGGATGGAATGTGGAAATAAGAATATTTTCTTTTTTCAACAAAACAGGTGTACTATTGAATTCTGACAGCACGTTGATATCTTCGCTGAATGACGTAATAATCGGTGCACGAATAAAAATACCTTTGAATGTTCCAATCCATTTTATGTCTAACTCTGTTTCAAAGGAATCTTTTTGTGTTCCATAGCCGTTTCTGTTTGTCGTGATATCAATTAACCCCAATGACTGTACTTTAGGTGATCCTGGATTCGTTGAGAGCATAATCGCGCCTGCACATGTTCCATACAACGGAATTCTTTTTTGATGAAGTGTAATAATCTCCTTATCAATACCATACAGCGTCATTAAGTCTGATATGGTTGTGGATTCTCCCCCAGGAAGAATAAGGCCATCGAGAGACTCACAATCTATTTTTGATTTCACCAATACCGGATCAATTCCGAGCTTTTTGAGCATCATCTCATGTTCTCGAAAGGAACCTTGGAGCGCTAATACGCCTATTCTCATTACCATCCCCGTTCTTGGAGTCGCACTTCTATTTCAGAAATATCTTTGCCCGACATCGGTTGTCCGAGTCGTTCAGACACTTTTGCAATAATGTCTGGTTTGTCAAAATGAGTTGTTGCCTTTACAATTGCCCGAGCCATCGCTCGTGGATCTTCACTTTTGAAGATACCAGAACCAACAAATACTCCCTCGCATCCGAGTTGCATCATTAATGCAGCGTCGGCAGGAGTGGCAATACCTCCAGCGGAGAAATTTACTACTGACAATTTACCGAGACGCAGAGTTTCAATGAGTAAGGACAGTGGAATCCTCATCTGTTTTGCTTCTCTGTTGATTACTTCTTTAGGTGCGTGTCTCAGCTTGACAATGTGTGAGGTAATAGCCCTCATGTGTCGTACTGCTTCGACGATATTTCCCGTTCCAGCTTCTCCTTTCGTTCTGATCATTGCAGCCCCTTCATTAATTCTTCGTAGCGCTTCTCCCAAATCTCTGGCTCCGCATACAAAAGGAACGGTAAATCTTTTTTTGTCAATGTGAAATTCTTCATCGGCTGGCGTTAAGACTTCAGACTCATCAATAAAATCTACTCCCAATGATTCTAAGACTTGGGCTTCAACAAAATGGCCGATCCGCGCTTTTGCCATGACAGGAATAGTTACTGCTTCCATAATTTCGATAATTTTTGACGGATCTGCCATGCGTGCAACTCCACCTTGAGCGCGAATATCTGCTGGTACTCGTTCCAGAGCCATGACAGAAACAGCGCCCGCTTTTTCAGCAATTTTAGCTTGCTCCGCGGTGGTCACATCCATAATGACACCACCTTTCAGCATTTCGGCAAGTCCGGTTTTCAGCGTTGTTGTTCCTTTTTCAATTTCCATACAGAAGAGGAATACTTCTTTATTTTAAATGTTTGCGGTTAATATTTGCAGAACAAGATTAGGTGATCTTTTTGCCAAGGTTCAAGTTGTCTTTTATCGACAATTTTTAATCCCTGTTGTTCAATCTGCTCATACACTTTTTTGTAAATCTCTTTTGGGTTTTTCACGACATCAATGCTGCGGGCTTTTACTGCAAGAATAGCATAACCACCTTTTTTGAGAAATAGCTGAATATTTTTAAGAAAAATATCAACCTGGTCTTTTTGAGAAACATCTTGATAGAGCACATCAACTTGAGAAATGCGATGTTCGTATGATTCTGGATGATGCGCATCCGCAAGGATCGGTGCAATATTGTTTCGCTGTTCTGAGAGGAATACTAACTCTCTGGTCACAATGGGGGCTGAATCAACTGCAAAGATTAATCCTTTTTTTCCGACCATATCAGACACATGAGAAACCGTTGTTCCTGTCGATGATCCTAAATAGAGCACCCAATCATTTTTTCGGATAAACACATTCGCTGCACCTGCAAGGATGGCTGCACATAGCTTTGATTTCGATGGATCCCATTCTCGATATTCTTCAGATCCTTCTTTGAACACTTTTTCTCCGTAGACGTCATATCCCGGAGCAATGGATTTTGTATAGAGATATCTTCGTTTTCCTTTTTGTTGTTCATACACTTCAAAAATAGGGGCTGCCTTCATGAGAATTTCTCCTCCAGCGCTTTGCGCAACGCGTCTCCGATAAATGTTCCTTTGAAGAAATCAATTTTTGCGGCAATTGAGATTTTATCGGCAAGAGCACGGGCAATTTTTCCATGCATTGCTTGCGGAGCAGAAACAAGAAGAGGATGCGCTAGAATTAATCCATGACGAGGAGATTTTGCACCTGTTCTGAGATGTCGAAATAATGCTTGCTCTGCTCCGAGAAGCTGTACCGTTGATGCGGGCATCATCGCGAGTCTCTGCAACGATCGTGTATGAACAAGCAATCGTGCGCCAATAACCCCTCCCGCAACTGCCGTTACATTCGGACAGAATCTGTTCATGACTTTTTCAAGATAATGTTCTTGCTTGATTTTTGTGTGTCGGATTTTCTCTATCTCAGACGCAAGCTCGATGATCGGTTCCTGATCCGAAACGTGCAAGTCAGCTCCCATTGATCCTTTTCTTTTTTCCGTTTTCTTATGGTGTATCCTTTCGACCAATTTCTCGTTATCCGCCTCAACATGTTCATATTCGGGATTCAAGAGAGCAAACCAATTCCGCAATCGCTTCGTGAGCATATTTTCTACGCGAGAAAGATCATCGATCGCATTAATGGTTTCAATGATTAAAAATTCATCAGTCACTGCATTTTTTATTGCTTCTTTCGTTAGATCTCTGTTATACTCAACAAATGCGTGCGCGTTTTTTTCGTGCTTCAGTGTTTCTAATATTCTTTTCTTGATTTCAATGGATGGTTCTTGAAGATCTTTGAAAGTATGTCTTATTTTTTTTTCAATCTCGTTTTTTTTGTAATAGTCCTCAAGAGAATGACATTCATACTTCTCTTTACTGTTGCCATTCTCATCGCAAACAATCATTCCAAGAAGGTGTTCAAAAAGGTAATTCATATGGAAGACATTGCTCCGTGTTTTTTAAAGGTTATTATCCCTTCATCCACTGTTAATGGTTAATGGTAAACGAGGTCTGAGATGAATAGGTATTTCCTCCGAGATCGGTTGCGACTACGTTTAATGAATGATTTCCATCTGAGAGTGTTCGTTTTCTTAATTCCGAAGTGCATCGTGAACAGAATGATCGAGGACGTTCTTTGTCGATGGCATAGAGTGTATCCACTATTTCGTTACTTGATAGCTGAAGAGTAACGACTTTCGTTTCTAGAATTGATTTATCGAGAGGAGAGATGATCGTTATTGAAGGGGACAATGTATCGACTTCATTCTTTTGTACAGTAGAATTGATGACCGAAAAAGAATCTGCTAACGATACGAAAAAAGAAAGGGTGTTATGATTAAATGAAGAAAGATCTTGAGTAAGAACGCATGTCTGCTTTTCTCCTCGAGGACAGTGAGTTTCTATTTTCTTTGTAAAAGGCGTCGTGTTTGTTTTATAATAGAGAGAAACGTTTCTGAGAAAAACATCAGTATAGGAAAGAAGAAATGTTCCATTGAGCTTTTCAGCCGCGCTCTCAAATGAAAGAATGCGAGGCTTGGTAGAATCAACACTGAAGATAATTATTTTTTCTATCGTTACTCCATCTTTTAGTGCGTCTATTTTGAGCGTATGGTTTCCATCATTGGCGGAAATTGTTTTATTTACTGAAGAGCATTCTTTACAGAGTACTCTTGCATGATTACTGCTATCAAGCGTGTATTGAAGGACGTCAACTATTTCACTCGCGTGAACATAGACAGGAATTGATCGAGTGTTATACTCCATCTGTAACGGAGGATAAAGAGTAAGAGTAATCGTTGCTGGTGAATCTTCTTCTTTTTTCCCCACAAGAGTAAAGACGGCTGTGGACATATTTTCTCGTGGAAATATTCTATTGTTTCTGGAGTCACGCAATTGAACTCCGGAAGAAGTAATAATAGTAGCAATATCTTGAGCAGAAAGAGTTCTTGTTTGATCAAGTTTATCGATCTGTGCAAGAATAGCAATTAATGCAGCCACATGCGGTGCAGAAAAAGAAGTTCCAGAACCAGTGAGGAAAGAGTTTCCCAGCCCCGTTGAGGTTATGCCAACACCGGGCGCGAGAATATCTAATAAAGCGCCAGAGTTTGAAAATGATGCAATATGATCTTCATTATCAGTTGCTCCGACGGCAATGGCTTCACTCACACATGCAGGATATGAAATGCCATCGGAGAATCCAGAATTCCCTGATGAGATGACTACGGGAATGTTCTTGTTGATTGCTTCTCTAATTGCAACTGCTGTTGACAGATCGTTGCATTCATCGGAGTTATCGGTGTGAAAATCATCTACTCCCAAACTCATCGAGATGACGCTGATGTTGAATTTTTCTTTATTGGAAATACAATAATCTATTCCTGCGATAATATCGGAGAATGAACCTGATCCCGTTTCGTCCAACGCTTTTATGGCGATAAGAGATACATCTGGCGCAATTCCCTTGTATTTTGAGTGTGAAGAGGAAATAATTCCCGCAACGAACGTTCCATGACCATTATCGTCTTTAGGATCAGTATCATCATGAATGAAATCATAGCCTCCTATTACTTTTTTTCCAAGGCTTCCACCAAGATTTGGATTGGTGTAATCGACTCCCGTGTCAATAATGCACACTGCGCTCCCTTTTCCCGTAAGAGATTGATTGTGAAACATGAGATGATTCACTTCGGGAGCACCAACAAAAGGCCCGCTTTTATCGAGATGAATGGAGACGTTTCTGTCAAATTCTATACTTTTCACAAGGGCATTCGATTTCAATGCTGATAATCCTTTTTGGGAAATTAACGCAGAGATCAGGGGGAAATTGGTATATTCTTTTTTGACAATGATATCATATCCATCCAACGCATGAACATTGCGTGCATTCACGAATCGCGTTTTCAATTGATCATTCATAGAAACAGCTGCCATCACTTGGCTCGGAGGGAGAGAATGATCAAGATGAATAATAACGGGAATTGAAGACAGAGAAGAGTTCTCAGCGTCAGAATCAATCATTATTGAATGAACTTGAGGGAAGAATAACACTATAAGTAACACTATTCCTATCCTCTTTTTTTGCATGGTAATCTCTCATTAGTTCTTTTATTAAATTTTTTGGTTTTGCCAAAATAGAAATCTTTATAAACACTTTCGCTCATAAATCATTCATAAAAAGTGGTGATGATATGGCAACTGAAGGCCCATATGAAATTGTTCCCATTGACGAGTTTAATGCGTTAAAGCAAGATATAGATACTATTAAAAGAAAATATGATAAGCCAGTATCTGACAATCTTGTTGATTCTCTTTCTCAGCTTACAAAGAATATGTCTGAAATGATGCAAGTGTTCAAGATTGCCGCTGATCAGATTAAGAATGAAGAAATAGGTTCAGGATCATCTGCAAAATTGATGGATAAACTCGATAAAATTATGGAGCAGAATCAAACTATTGCTGAAGCATTAGTGCAGATGAACGAAATGATTACGACTGATGTTGATAAATTATTGCATCGACTTGATCAAACGGAAAAAGTATTCAATCAACCAAAAATGAAGATGCAGAAAAGACCAGAGATGCAAATGCAAGATGATCTAACATCGAGTCAACCTCAAATGAGACAACAAGATTTTGCACGTCCTCTGCCTCCCCCTGATTTTCAACGGATGACGCCTCCAGATGATTTTATGCAACGTGCTCCTCCTTCGATGGGACTGCCTCAAATGGGTATGCCTATGCAGCCTCAACCTATGCAGAAACAAAAATCTCCTCCTCTGCCGCCTTCGATGCCTTACCAGCAACCATCGATGCAACCTCCTCAGATGCCATCTCCCGGTTATGCTCCACAAAATGAACCTCAGCTTGATTTAAGCGATTTAGAAAATCTTCCTGAAATGCCACCTTTAAACTTGGAAGAACAGCCAAAAAAGGAAGGGATGTTCTCAAAGCTCTTCCATAAGAAATGAATTCTGTTACCCTTCCTCAACATAAATTGAAACGTTTTGTCGTCCATCTATGTCTTGCTGCGAAGAAATATGATCAGCAACGGCAACATCTCTCTTCTCAGGAAATGATCGTTGAAGTAGAGAAGATGAAGAAAGATCTTGCAGAACTGTCACGAAAAGAAGCATCTCTCTATGGAAACTCGCGGAAAAGCGAATTCATTATTGCGGATCTCAGAAAAAGAGTTACAAAACTCGAACAACGAATTACGGATTCTCTTCTGCGCACCCAAGATGAAGTGCAACATGATCATGATCGGATCATTTTTCTTACTCAATCGATGGATTCCTTGCGGGATCGCTTGAGTCAGCTCAGATATCATTCTCAACAAGAAGTCAAAAAGGTTACTCATGAAGATAAAGAAATTGTCGAATTAAAACGAAAAATTGCTCAGCTTGAACAACGATTCCATCATGCAAAAAAATCAGGAGATAAAGATACCATAAAACGTCTTTCTGAACGTATTGCGCATATGAAACAGAGAGTTCAGCTGTCTTAGAGATCTTTTGACATAATCGTATTTCTTCCATTTGCCTTTGCGCGAACGCATGCGTCATGAATCATTTTTTCTGTTTTTTTCTCAAGTTCGTCAAGAAAATCTGTTCCGACACTTAACGGACGTTCGTCAATTTGAGCAAGCTCTTTTACTCGTGATCTGTTGATAAGAGTCATACTGCACCTCACTTATGGGCATACCATAAGTCAATCGTTTCTCCTTTTTTATCGACTCGGCAAAATCCAAAGCGTTCTAATTGGATAATGTCATTAACTTTCGTCTCCTTCATATTTTTTTCTGCAATTCCCTGTACGATGCTCCCATCAGGCATCTTAACGGTTGCTTGTATGGTCTCTTCTTTCGGTAACCAATGAATGATCTTCTTTCCTTTTGATTTATAGTCTTGATACTCTTTGCTTTCGAACACAAACAAATCGTTCTTCTTTTTGATGTTGAATAAATCCATTAACCGAACAATATCACCTTCGTTGAGATCTGCCATATCTTTTTTCGAGAGATAAAATAAATCATGAACATGAAATGGTCTACCTCCTTTTATCGAATCAGGATGGAGATCTAATTCAACGCTCTGTTGAGGTGCATTACGAACTTTGATTTCAACAGGGTCGTGAATAAAGAAGAATCTATGTGCTTCAGCATCAATACATTCTTTATTGAACGCGTTTATCGTTTTAAAAAATTCTTCTTCCGTTACATATTTATCATTTTGAGTTACGCCGACGTCAAGTGCATATTTGATGAATGTATCGGGAACATACCCACGACGTTTCAGAGCGCGTATGAACGGAAGTCTAATGTCATCCCACCCTTCATATTTGCCGGATTCTATCATTTTTCTGGTTTCAGTAGAACTTATTCTGAGGTCTTTGAAATTAATTCGTCCAACGTAGAGATGATGGGGCATCGTCCATCCAAAATAATCATAGATGAATTTCTGTCGCTTTTCATTGTCCATGTGATCTTTTGCTCGAATAGTATGCGTAATGCCCATGTCGTGATCGTCAATCGCAACTGCAAAATTTAGGAGAGGCCAGACGCGGTATGTTGTTTTTGTTTTCGGGTGTTCGTGTTCTTTAATTCTCATTGCTGGCCAATCCCTCATGGCTGGATTTTTATCTTCCACATCAGTCTTAATCCTCATGACGGCTTCTCCTTCTTTATACCCCTTAAACAATTTCTTGTATCGTTTGAGATGCTCTTCAACAGAACCGTTTCTGCACGGACAGGCAATTTGTTTGGTGATTAATTCACGAAATTTCTCTGAATCGCAGATGCAGATGTAGGCGTTTCCTTTCTTGATCATTTGCTCGGCATATTTGTAGTAGATATCAAGGCGTTCAGATTGAATAATGACTTTTTCAACATTTTTCCTTGTGAGCCACTGCGCATCTTCTTCGATAAGTTTGTACGATTCTGGATTAATGTTTTCAGGATTCGTGTCCTCAATACGAATATATAATTTTCCATTATATTTTCTGCAGAATTCTGAATTCAAGGAAAGAACATAGGCATGACCAACATGGAGCGGTCCTGATGGAGATGGCGCAAATCTCATAACGACTTCTTTGGTGTCATCAAGATCAGGTAATCCTTGTTTTTTTCTTTTCTTTTTTTCATCAAGAAGATCGGGAGCATTCTGTTCGAGCTCAGATCGCTGCTCTTCAACAGACAACGAATTTACCACATCAACAATTTTTTTTATTTTTTTTATTAGTTCTTCTTGTTTTAATCTCCATTCAGGAAATTCTCCCAGAATTTTTCCAACAAGAGCGCCCGAGTTTGCTTTCC
Source organism: Candidatus Woesearchaeota archaeon (assembly GCA_023255615.1). Taxonomy (GTDB): domain Archaea; phylum Nanobdellota; class Nanobdellia; order Woesearchaeales; family JACQSR01; genus JACQSR01. The sequence continues at coordinate 640 of JAHFLI010000042.1, read as the reverse complement.
CCTTGAATTTGAGGGCATTTTGCAACGCATAATTTCGAATGGTTTGATCAGTATTCATACTGTCGTCAATCTTCTCTCCTTTAATAAGGTTTTTTGTTTTGGGAGATGCATGTACGGCGCTTCTTCCTCACAATATACAATCCGAAAACTATTTAAATACGTGAAGTAAAGAATTTGATACAAAACCAAGGGTGTTATTTTTAAGGGGAAATGACAAGACGGATTAGTGTGATTCCAAAGGCGCCGGTTGCGCGAATTCTGTTAGAGGCTGGTGCGAAACGGGTTTCCGCTGACGCGGTTGATGCATTTGCTGAAGTTATTACTGAATTGACTGAGAAGATTGCTGTTCAGGCGTCAAAAAATGCCAATCATGCTGGACGAAAAACGGTTCAGGAAGAAGATATTAAGTTGGCTGCGAGATAATCTTCGTTTTCTCTGCAGATATCCGCTTAGCTAATTTTATAAATAGGTAGGTTTTTACTTTTCATAAGGGCCGGTAGTTAAACCTGGTATAACGCTCCGCTGGCAGCGGAGAGGCCCTGGGTTCAAATCCCAGCCGGTCCATTCATCTGAGGTGACCAACATGAGTGATTGTATTTTTTGCAGAATTGTTAAGAACGAACTTCCGAACGCGCGCGTC
>JAHFLI010000041.1:3139-9357 GCA_023255615.1 Candidatus Woesearchaeota archaeon | reverse complement strand
TTAAGAAGAGAAAATCGTTCTTTTATTACAAATAAACCAGAAACTGCTTTTTTTATAGCACCATATTTTTTACTCTTCTCGAGAATACTGAAGATAAAAATACCCCTACCAACGCGATCAACCTCAATTAATGCCGTTTTAGTCGGAGAAAAATGATGAGTAACAGTCAGGCAAAGAACGACGTCAAATGAAGAATCTTTGAAAGGAAGAGATTCAGCTTTCCCTTTTACTTTGAAATTCGTGTTCTTTTGTAACATGCCTAAAGAAGGATCGATTCCGATAATAAGTCCCGGAAGAGCCGAAGATATACCTGTTCCACAACCAACATCCAATATCATCTGTTTCTTCGAGAACGATACTTTTTCTTTGATTACTCTCAACTTCTCTTGTTGCTCATTTCCATAAAGTTCATCATATCCTCGTGCGAGTTCAGAGTAGTAATCTCTCATCATCTTTTTGATCAGATCTTCTATTAAAAATTTTCTACTATTTTCGAAAATCTTTAAGCGGACAACAAGAAATCCGAAAATAAATCGTTTCAATTCGAAAAATACGCATCTTTCTCGGAAATTAGCCATAATTTTCTAAGGAGAACATATTACCTTTCGCAACATTCTATCTGATGAGGTGGTCACATGAGCCAATCATCAACAGCTAAAGGAAATGGAGAATGGAAAAAACCGATCTTTGATAATTTTGGAGGAGAACTTTTTGAACCTAAGGATATTGCTTCTCCCGGATCAGGATTTGAATTCGTTTATCGTATAAATGACGTTCTACGCGGGAACTACCGTCCGGGAACACTCGTTCCAGATTCCCCTAATTTTAAGGAATTTAGAAGGCTCTATGTTGAAGTTCAAGGCCATCAGAAAGAGATTGAACGACTGGCAAAAATTGCTGGACCCTTAACTATAGAATCCCTACCTCTCAAGGCAATTGCTTACCTTCGAATGTTTGCCGGAATGGATACATCAGAGAGATACTATCATTTATTTGATGAGCAAATTGGAAAAATGGAAAGAATGAGGGGTATCTTAGAATATGTTGTCCGAAGAGGAGATGAAGAGAGGAAAACTCTTGAGCAGAAAACGGATGAATATATCACCCAACATGAGCTTCATCATAACTCCCTGAAAGGATTAACTCCAGGGCTAGCAGAAAAATCAGAAGCATTGATTAGGGCAAGGGGACAATTTGAAAAATCCTCTGTAGATGATCCTCACTTCTTTGATCTTGAAAGAACGTTGAGAACATTGGAAAGAGATTTTGATCAATTAAGTGCGGAATATAAACTCGAAGTCGATAATTATTGTCATTTTCGACATGCAAAGGAAGGAAGATACTTTGCAGAAAAACTCCATCGCACTCAGGTCTCGTACGGAAAACGAATTTTAATAAGAATCGCAAACTATGTCCGCCTATTGAAAGATACAAAGGAGCTCTTTGGTTCAACTAATGAGATATACCAGATATCTAAACTTATAAATGGTGGACTTCAAGAAATAAATCAAACATATAATGACATTAGAAGGATGTTTATTGAGGGCATTTTAGAAACGATGGACATTGTTGATAGAAATGAAGATCTCGGTGAAGTTGAATTTTCAAACAATGAATTGAGGCAACTATTAGATCAAGTTCGCCAATTTGAGATGAAGGACTTTCAGCGGTTGGAGAAACATTATCGAAAAGGATTACCTGCTCCATCAGAACGAGAAGAGCAGAGTCCAACGAAAAAAGGAAGGCCAAGAAAAAGAGAGTAGTTTATTTTTTGACTTTTTGAAAAAAGAACTAATCAGCATTCTATGCATATTTTACACTAAACCCGGGAACAAAAACATCGCCTAGTTTAACCATATCTATATGTTTATGGTTTTTAAGAAATGAATCTTTTGCTCTATAAACAATCTCCCACTCCGCCTGATTAATGTATCTGTTTTGAATACGTGAAGATAGGTGTTCATACATTGAACCAAAAATGCGTCCAATAAATGGCAGCTGAGACATTTTCCGAGAAATATAAGAAGCACCTTCATAGGCCATATTGGTCAGTGCACCATAATAATCTCCCGTTCTGTGAGCATAATCCACATTATAATCTAAGCTATCTTTCTCAAATCGGTTATACCCTATTTCATTTGAACTCTTTATAATCTCTGTACTTGAGCGATATGCATTAAGAAAATAAGGTTCAAACACGTTAACTCTATCAGCATATTTTGGAAAACTACTTCCAAGATCTCGATCTTCAGATAAAAAGAGATCCACTTTTTCCTGAATAGTTGAAGGATTAGAGGTAAATCGCTCTTTCTTCCAAAGATTTCTTATCCGATCAATAAGAGTCATCAGAAAAAGAATACTTCTCAAATTAATAAATTCTTCCCAACAATTTCCGGAATAAAATCAGGTAAATTGAAAAAATAACTTAGATTACCCTATATTCTCCGACGTAAATAGAAAAAAATGAAAGAAAAACAAAAAATTCGAAAAACTAACACTTCATGGAACCAAAGACCTGGTTCATGACTTCAGCATTTTTTGAAAATTGATCTTCCTTACAGGCGAAGAAAACAGCATACGCAATCTGACCGCAGCTTTTTGCTCGTACACTTGATTGGTACACAACATTGTTAATTCCAGTCTTATAATCAATATTCGCATGGTCTGAAGTGATATCCTTATTAATCAGCGTAAACTGACCCGTTTTTTCCGCAATAGCAGTTATGAAATTCGCTGTTGCTTGAAATCCAGCAGCACCAATAGCAATTTTCTGAACCTGAACTGCGCAACTTGCATCGTTTACGTTAACAACCACATTCGCATTTGGTGCCTGATTATTTGCATGCCACTTCGGATAATTAACACTAAAACTACCGTCAGTGTATGTCTGGTATTGTACTCCACATGCGACAAGTACCAATAAAGGTACGAGGTAAAAAAGTATTGTTTTGTTCATACGGTTCTCTTTTTTTAGGTATTATTTAAATCTAACGGTTGGCGAAAGCTATTTAAAGCGATTTTAAATCCTAGAAACCATGCCCCTGTAGCTTAGCAGGTAGAGCGTGCGGCTGTTATCCAAAAGAAAGACACCGCAAGGTCATCAGTTCGAGTCTGGTCAGGGGCGTATTTTCTTGGTAATGATAATGAGTATGATTCCGATAATTCCGAGAAGAAGACCGAAGAAAATAAAATATAATGAATTATCTTTTTCTTGAGTTTCAATAACCTTCTTGTTATGATCATTGTAGATAACGATATGATCAGAGCCATCGGGATAAGGTACGGTAAGAGCAAAATCAACTCTATCGAGCTCGACTTCACCTCCGCTTAATTTCCCTGTTTCAGGATCACTGACATCAACAAATTGAGAGTGTGGGATATCAAACCGTAACGAATAAACTTCTTCTCCGGTCTTTAAAACAGCGAGGCGATACCCTGCTGAAGGTTGAGCGTCATTCTGCGGATAGAATCCTTTCATAAAAAAAGAATCTCTTAATGCAAGCTTTCCATTTTGGTAAGACAACTTAACAACAACAACGGGTTCTTTGACTTCAGCAAAGACTGCTGTCGAAAGAATGACCAAAAAAAGAACAACAAATAATCTCATTGGTCCCCCCCCATTTTGCTTGCTATTACTTCTTGATTAAGAGGGCCGTAGGTATTACTCGACAACGACCTCATGATTGAATCTTCAGTAGGTCTAAACAAGGAAGAAAGAGAACATCCTTCATAACAACCAACATCTTTCTTTCCTTTCCATTTCAAACAATCCGTTTGATCACAATTGGGATATTTACTCGAATCGAATCGGATCTTTCCATAAAATTCATCATCAACATATTCATCAGCTAATCCACCGAATGCATGACCAAACTCATGAATCACCACAGCGGGGTTATCGGCAGTATTTACACTAATCAGATTGTGAATCGAAGAAGAGCGCACTGGATGAAGAACATTATTAATTGCATCTCGAGACACAAGTACAACACTGACATCATGAGGGCATTGGGCAGCGATCTTATCAACATCAAACGCATCACAGGTAACCCATTCTCCGATTGTGCACTTGGCATCCCCTTCTGCAATAAAAAAATTCAATAAATCTTTATGCGAAGTAAAAGGTTCGAGATTTAAAAATTTTTGGACATATCGATCAACGTCTTCTCTAAAAAGAGCCAAGTCGTTATATTGTGAAGACAGAAATACAATATCAATTGCAGATGAAGACTCTTTAGCATAGCGAACTGAAATACATCCTTTTTCCTGATCTGTATCGCTTTGAGGATTTAGCTTTACTCCAGAGCCGGTGCTTTTCAATCGAAGAGATACCGTACCCTGGTGGGGAAAAATACACAACGGATTCTCATCGAGATTGAAGAAATCAACAAAAAGAGGATCAAATGTAGTTGAGGGATAAAAGAAGATATTTTTTTCAGGATATAGATCCATCTCTTGCTTCAATTCCTGGTCGGTGATACTAGCTTTACTATTGTCAATAAAGCATACCTTCGATATTTCTTCAGGAAGAGAGTACGTCATTTCTTTTACACTTCCTGGTGTTCCCGTTAAACCTGTTCCATATTCCTTGAAACTATTCTCAAGAGAAACACCAAAAGAGGCGAGCTGGGTTTTTTTCGATGAAGAAGAAAAGGATGAAAAAAGTGAATAACCACCGATGAGAATAATAATAAGAACGAAGGCTATAAGAAAATAATCAAATGCAGCCATTTCACCTCTGTTTCTCATAGCCCATCAATACTATTTGTTTTTATAAAGATTGGGGAGATCAGGCAATGTCAAGTTAAGTGGAAAACCAATAAATTCTCCAAATTTCTAAAGAAAACTGAACGGCAGCTAACGTGCACAGTAGCAAATGCTGCCATTCGGAGCAAACACAAATGATTCAAACAGACTTGTATAGCTTTAGCTTAAAGCATTCTTTGGAATGTGGTTTTATAATTTTAACAAAAGAAAGTCAGCACACATATAAGTTGACTTCACCGATAAAAGGAAATGTTTAAATAATCAAGGAAGAAAAAACGAAACGAAGGCAATAAGATGAAAAAACGTGAATTGACCCCCCCCAGCAAAAATCTGCTAATTCTGATCACCTGAAAAAAATTGTTTCGTTGTCGTTGCTCGTTATATTAGGAATCGGAGTTCTTGTTTTTTCAATCCAAAAAAGTGAAAAAGAGGTTGTAGGGCAAGCAAGTCGTCAAACTACAACTGTAGTCTGTGGAGATGGGATTTGTCAATCCGGCGAGACCTGTGAATGGTTAGGTAGAAAAAATCGCCAAATGATATGTGATGGGAAACGGAGTCCTGTCCCTTCAGGAGTCGTTTGTTCTGGTTGTAAAAAATATTATGATATGAAGAAGGTTTATTCTCCGAAGGATTTTTCGTTGATCTGGGAAACAGACAGGTCTACAGAAGAAAAGAATTATCTTAAATCTTGGGGAGATAATGTACATTTTACTTTCCACAGACTTTATTTTAATAAAGGCGATACTATTCAGTGGTGTCCACGAGTAGATGATGTTTATGTCTGGTCAGGGGATAATTTATTCTATACTGATACATTTGATTTCTATAATAATAAATTAACCAATTATAAAACGGGACATTTGTGGGCAACAAGATTAATGGAACCGGGGATTGAAATTACAAACTCAATGGATGGCACTACTTATGATATCACTCACAAGGATTGTAGTGTTACGAATAAACTTCAAGTTCCTGGAGAATCGAGTACACATAAAACCGTTGCCGTAATTATTGAAAATCAAAATGCATGGTCCCCCTTTACGGGTGGATCTTCTCAGAATGTTCCAGTTTTCAGGTTAGATGAATTTATGTATATCGACGGTAATAAAGATGACTGGTGGAAAGAAGAGTGGTATTTTTACAATCACCCAATTTATGGTTATGTTCCAATCTACACTAAAGGATATAGAAAAAAACCCAACACTGATATGCAAATTACGTGGGATTCAAGGTTATTAAACATTGAAAAAATCTAGGGGATGATAACTTCTCCCGTAATGCTCCTCAACATATGATTAGTAACTTTAATAGAATAAAACTTTTTGAGCGGAATTCTTTCTTTTATTCCGATAACGAGTGGATAGGTACCGATCTGACGTGCGAAAGTTGTTTTTCCGTCATAAATCTCCGCATAGACATTATGTAACATGTGGCCCTTTGGAACCAACCGT
>JAHFLI010000041.1:0-3129 GCA_023255615.1 Candidatus Woesearchaeota archaeon | reverse complement strand
CGAATCTCATTTCTCCATTTCCAATAATATTGTTTGTTTTTTCTCAAGAATTTGTCTCCTGATTCTTCAAACAACTTCGTTCCTTCAAATAGAGCGACCTGTCTAATGTTGATTCTTCGAAACCATAAATCCTCATCGAGAAGGCGCTGAAGCCAAGCCATATTTTCTGTATTAGTCTGTTTGGTCTCACCCTTCAATCCAAAGAGAATATTAATTCCAGGAAGAAATTTTGGCATCCCATTTGGGCCTCGTTCTTTGCCATATTTGTTCATTATTTTTATAGCTCGATACGATGTTTGTGGATTCGAATTTAAGGTATTTTGTTTCACAACTTCAGGATCAAAACTTTCAATGCCGAATGCCGCAATATTTCCTTCTGTGCAATATTTTGCAACGGTTTGAACTTTCTCTTCAGTCACTTCAATAGGATCAACGTTGTCAATATGCAATACTTTAATCTTAGGACATTCTTTCCAAATATCCTTCAATAATTCGTCCATCAGAGGAAATGCAAAAAAGCTACTTTGTTTTCCTAACCGAAAATACCGCGCGCCAAGATCATAACATGTTTTTATTTCGGTAATAATATCTTCTTTTTCTCGGAATTCGGTTTTATTTTTTATTGGCTCTAAACAAAAAGAGCATTTTCCGAATCGACATCCTCGTCCCGTTTCAATTTCAATGATACGAAGATCGGGAATTTGATGAAGGATCGATGCCCCGCGAACAGCATCCAAAGCAATTTTGGAATAATCTTGATTCATGTTCTCAATTTTATCAAAAATCCTCAGATCTTCCTTCTCGGCAAATTTACCACCAAACAATTGGGTGCCGAATACAACGGGACCAGTCAATATTTTTTTACATGGAATATCCTGAAGTAATGGCACAACTTCGCGCAGTGTCCCGGGTGTTGCAGAGAGATACTTTCCTGGAACGTGAACGCCAAGAATAACATAGAACACATCAGTGTTGTCCAGAATTTCTTTAATCTCTTGAACATTCTTCGTGAGATTATAAACGCCAATGTTTGTTCGCTGATGTGGCTTCGGATCTAATTCTTTCATATTATATTTTTTGTATAACCGAAGATCATCGATGGTTAGATAGGTTACCTTGCCATCAAATGTGCCCGCCAAATACCGCGGATATGTTCCTAAATTTGGCGGAACTCCAAGTCCAGAAGGTTCATCGGTGTAACAATCTAAAATGGTAACGCTCATGACCGAATGAAGAAGCAACGTCTTAAAAAGATTGGCCTTTAGAAGGAACGGCACGATAGACCTTTACGATATACATCTTATAAAAATAAATAATGCCGGAGAGAAATGTAAAAATGGCAACAAGAATAACTAAAAATTCTCGAATGCTCCATTCGAGCACAAATGAGATAAGAGTGATGAAGAGAATAACTGTATTAATTTTGCTGATCAGTTCTGGTTTTCCCGTAATTTTCTTCTTTTTCTCGTAGATTCTTAATATTTCCACCCCTATCCAAAGATCTCTCACGAGTAAAAGAAGAATGACCCACAAAGGAAATTCGTAGGTAAATGCCATAGTCAGAAGAATTGACCCAAAAAAGATTTTATCGGCCAAAGGATCGAGAACCAGACCCGAATATGATTGTTGCTTGAATGTCCGCGCAAGGTAGCCATCAACGAGATCAGAGAGTAATGCATAAACGATGAGCACTAAAACGAGTGTTGTTCTGTCAGAAAGCAAAGCGAAGATTACAAAGGGCGCTATCACGATCCTCGAAACACTAAGGAGATTAGGAATATTCATTTGTGAAAAAAACGATATGGGGGTTATATATCTTTCTCAAAAAATTTTTAAAGTCTCTGCTAAAGGAATAGAGAATGTCCATATTCCTTGCTATTCTGTCTGCATTTTATCTCCTCTTGCCGGCCTATATGGCAAATATGGCTCCTGTTTTTTTCAGAAATACGTTTTCCTTCCTTGCGCTCCCCATTGATGGAGGAAGAAAGTTGAAGGGAAAACGAATTTTCGGAGATCACAAAACCGTAAGGGGATTTATTTTTGGCGTACTACTTGGAATTTTGACCGCGTCCTCTCAATATCTTTTTCAAATGAATCAATTTTTCACGAGCATTACCCTACTCAACTATTCTCATTTTATTCTTATTGGATTTTTACTTGGTTTTGGCGCACTTTTTGGAGATTTGATAAAGAGCTTTTTCAAAAGAAGAGTAGATATTCCGGCTGGAAAGCCATTTATCCCTTTCGATCAAATTGATTTTACTGTTGGTGCACTTTTCTTTATCTGTTTCATATATGTTCCACCTGTTGAAATTATAGCGATCTCGTTGCTTCTCAGTTTCTCTCTCCACATTTTGGTAAATAGAATTGGATATTGGTTAAACATTCGAGAAGGCAAGTGGTAAGATAAGAGCAATTAAAACAAAGAGAATTCTTTTTCCGAAAAAAACGAGATATTCTTTTCTATTTCTCTTTGGACAACACTGAATTCCCTCGAGAACACTGATAAGAAAGAGGAGAACTGAAGTAAGCACAAAAAACTCTATGAAATGAGATCCGACATAGAAAAGAATTCCAAGGACGTTGTAGGGTGAAAATGAACTATGTTTAAAAAAAAGAAAAATAAGACTAACAATAATGATGAAGAGGAACAATAACCATTGATTGAGAGTAAGATAGAGTAATAATACATCAAAAACAACAAAAATAAGTATTCTTGAGAATCGAATATGTTTTTTTAATGGCTCTTTTTCTTCTGCTGAAAGTTCCGCAACAATAATGCCGACTAATAAACCTAAAAAAGTAACCGCGAGAATCAAAAAATAAGAGAGAAAATCAATCATCCTAACCCATCTTTTTTACCCGTCGATGATGTCGAGACGCTGAACTGAATTTTGTATGAAAAAAGGCTTCTGCTATATTCTTTGCTTGATCGGAAGAAATCATTCTTCCCGATAAACATAAAATATTCGCATCATTATGTTCTCTCGCGAGTCTTGCGAGCTCGATGCTATCAATTAATGCCGCGCGAATACGAGGAAATCGATTTGCTGCAATAGACATTCCAACACCGGAACCGCACACAAGAATTCCTTTCTTTCCGCTTTGGACTTTCTTTACAACTTTTTT
>JAHFLI010000150.1 GCA_023255615.1 Candidatus Woesearchaeota archaeon | reverse complement strand
TAAGCAGGGAAGCGACTCAACAAAACTGGAGACGATACCATGTTGCATTTCAATAGGAAATTCGCAAAAAATGGAATGGAGAGAAAAGTTCTTCTCGAGCTTCTTATCTTGATTGCATTACTTGCGCTTTTATTCTTCACATTGGCAAAACACTTCGGCTGGTTCACAAAGAATACTGATCAAATTACCCAGTCTCTTGATGCAGATACATGTAAAGCACAGTATGTATTAGCATTAAATAAACCAGATGATGTTGATGGCGATCAATATCCCGATTCGTGCGATAATTGCGTTTATTGCGATGATTCAACATTTAAGGATACTGATGGAGACGGAATTGGAGATCAGTGTGATACTGATAAAGTAAGTAATGATGACAAAACCAAGGAGGATATAAAATCTGGTCGATGTAATAGAACCTGCGAAGACAAAGAAAAACAGCCGGAAAAAGAAAAAGAAAGTCCTTTCTGTACTTTACCATGAACAGAAAAGCTGATGCACCTTTAGCCATTACGTGGGAAGCCATTATGATTGTTGTGGCAGCTTTTATCATCATTATCATGGCCTTTGCGATTTACAAAATTGTCCATTTCTTTAAAGATAGTGAAGACAGAGAAATTATGTATGCGAAGAGCCAGTATCAGGAGTTATTATGGGATATTGATGGACTTGAGAATGGAAAGTCAAATGAACTTCTTCTTATGATGCAAAAAGATTCTTTCGCTATTTTTGGTTTTGCTGCGTCGACTCCTCAAGTCGTTGCTTGCACAATCCCTTCGATGAAGTCGAGAGGAATAGATCCCATAATATATAATATTTACAAACCTAATGAATGCAGTAGCAAGGCGTGTTTATGTCTTTGCAATTTACAAGGCAGTACGTGCAATCCCGTGCAGTGTACCGCATTTGAACATATTGATTTTCAAGGGCCCGGATATTGTCTGGGGGGTGTCGTTCCAGGAGTCGGTTTTCCAGTTACAATAAAAGTATCAAAGAACCATGACGTTGTTTCTATTTCCCCATAACCATAATCAATTTAAAGCATATTCTCCTTAATAGGGTTGTGAAAAAAAAGAGGGCAAAGAGAGGAGAAGTCTCTCACGAATTATTGTATCTTATTTTTGAGTATTTGATTGCCTTTGCCATTATTGGTGCGTTATTCAAGTTTGTTCATTCTGTGGCAGAAAATACTCTCTATGAAAAAGTTTATCTTTCCCGTGATACTGCATTGACCCTGAATAGCGTATATGTTTTTGATGGGAAGTTGGAATATGCCTATGATCCCGGGGAAGTAGACATTTCAAAATTTTCTTTTGATTTTAGAAATTCAAAGGCAGAAATAAAAGAAGCGGGAGTCAATAATGATGTTTCTGTGTATTATCCCTATGGAGCAAATACTGATGTCATTATGCCGAGAACTGGTGCAACAAATCCAAAACAGATTCGTTTTGAAAAAACCAATGATCAACTTCAACTTCTTACACAATAAAAAAGGATCTTCCTTTGAAGTAATGATGTGGATTCCTCGCATTATTTTCGTTGCCATGGTTATGTTTTCAGTTGTTTTTTTTGTGAGTGGTTACGTTAAACTGAACTTTGATACCTTTGACACTGAAGCAGATATCTTTACGTATCGACTCTTATATGGACAAGGAGGGCTGTCAGGTATTGATCATGACACTCAGCGCCAAGATCTTGGCGTTCTCAAAGAAAATGAATTATCACAGATTTTCGATAAATCAAGTTCTACTCTTTACTATGGAACAGAAAATAGTGAAATTGCTGCATTAGTTAGCATTAAAACAGCAGATGGAAAAAAATCACTCGGTCCGTATTATTACAACAAGGAACTATATGATAAAAAATCTCCCATTGCGCAAACAGTTGGCGGCTACAAAGGACCGGGGGGAGTCAGAATGCAAGAGAGGACATTATACGTTCTTCTTCAAAATACAAACGGAGAACGACAACCCGCGTATATAAACATAAGCGTTCTTATTCCAAATTCATAACATGAAAAAAAAAGGAGCTATTGCCGGATCGATTGTGGATTGGTACGCGTTGATAGGATTCATTCTCATGATGATTCTCTTCTATTTTCTCTTCTCATTTTTCGGCAAACAGAGAGAAGTTGTAGCTCCACAGGATGAAAATATAGTGTTCGGTCAGCAACTTCTCAATACGTATCTCAAGACGACACTTACTATTGAAGGAAAACAGCGTTCAATTTCGTCGATCATTGAAGAGTTAGCCACGACAAAAGATTCTGATACGTTTGCTCAAAAAAAAATAATTCTGGCGTCTTTTACTGATGATCTCTTTAATCACCTCAGCATTGGAAAATATACTCTTCGAGTCGGAGATACAGATTCATCTCAGGTTATTACGGAAGGTACTCCAAAACCTTTTGGTGGGAAACCTGTGGTGAGCGGAGTGGCGTACCATTATTCATATCTCCCTTCTTCAAGAGGACCAATTACTGTTACTCTTATCTTGTATTCCTATGAAGCAGCAATTGCGGAGACACCATATGCCGACACTAAATAGAAATCACCTTCTTCATTCAAAAAAAGGAACATTATTTACCATGATTGTTGTTATTGGCACTTTTTTCGTGTTAACCTATGCATTGATAACAATAACTGATCATGATAAAACATTTAAACCAATCGGTAAAAATCAATTTGATCTTCTTTCAACATATTCCGCAGCCGATTTGATCACGCTTTACATACATGATTCTGCAGTCATTTCATCGGAGGAAACGTTAACTTCTCTTGCAACAAATGGCGGATTCACAGGAGAATCTCCTTGTGGAACTTATCTTGGTAACCAATTATGGAACACCAAAGAAAAGGAATGCATGAACGAAAATTCTTTTGATGAGTTCTCCACACTTTTTTCGCAAACATTATCTTTGCATTTACAAGAATATCCAAATCCAATTTTTGTTGATTTTGAACTCTCTCAGAATAATGGATTTCTTCTTGGAAAAGCAAAAAATCCACTTATCTTAAATGTTCTTGATCATACGTTGGTTGAAACTCAGCCTCTCGAGCAATTAAAAGGAACACAATCGCTTGTCAAAGAACAACCAACGACGGTAACTTTACCACCTTCAGAGGGAATTATTAGTCCTCCGCCAGATGAATTTACGTATGAACGGTGCGACGCGTTTTGGAATAAAGGAGGAAAATCTGAAGGAATTTTTTTACCCAAAACCGAGTTTATTTCGTTAGCGTCGATCGATGAGAGTAAAGTACCTGT
>JAHFLI010000040.1 GCA_023255615.1 Candidatus Woesearchaeota archaeon | reverse complement strand
GTCTTCACTTTCTAATTCCCCTTTCCAGAGATGAGGGATTCTATATTTTTGGGCAGAATATGGATCGGGAAGATGATTAACCACCATATCAAGAACGCATTCGTGCAAAGGAGATTTATCTGCAAGTTCTTTGTATTTTTCGCTTCCATCATAGGCAGCAATAACATCTTTGAAGGTTATTCCTTTCTTCTTCATGTAATTTAGGTTTAATGCCCATTTGTGAAATGCAGATCCAAAAGAAACGGAACCATTTTGAACACTGACTTGCCATTTTTCTTTGAATTCTGGAGGCGCAATCTGAGCAATAAATTGATTGACTGCAGTAATAATCTTGATAAATCGTTCCTGCATTTGTTCTGGTGTTAATTGCAATTCTTTGATGAGACGATCAACTTTGTTGATAAAAAGAACGGGTTTGACGTATTCTCGCAATGCTTGCCGTAAGACTGTTTCAGTTTGCGGCATAATACTTTCAACAGAATCGACAAGAACAATCGCACCGTCTGCAGCCCTCATCGCCCTCGTCACATCACCACCAAAGTCAACGTGTCCGGGTGTATCTAAAAGATTAACAAGATATTCCTGTTCATCTTTAATGTGGACCATGGAAACGGCAGCCGTATCAATAGTAATTCCTCGTTCCTGTTCGTCAGCATGAAAGTCAAGTTTGAGTGCTTTTCCTGCATCCTCTTTTGACATCATACCGGCTCCAGCAAGAAGATTATCGGAGAATGTTGTTTTACCGTGATCAATATGTGCACAAATTGCAATATTTCTAATGTGAGAAGAGTTGCCCATTAAACGGACAACACGATCGACCATTTTTTCTGCCATGGAAACTCAAGAACAGATGAATTGTTTTTAAAGGTTTCGACTTAGCTATAATCATTTTTTCACCCTAAATTAATTGTTCCATTGGCGATAAGCATCAATAACCACCCCATCGCCACTAGAACTAATCCGATGAACAGTCGCATGATCCCCCGATTATCTTGTTTCCATTTTTTTATTTCGTGCAGTTTTTTACCGGCCGCAACAAGAAGCACAATAACAACGAGAGGCATGACGAAAATAATGTTATAGAGAATAAGAAAGAAAAATGCCTTTGTGTCAAAATATTGTGAGAGAAGAGTAATAATCGCAAGATACGGTCCACCGGTGCAGGGCAGTTCTACTGCAGAGACAAATGCGCCAAGAAGAATAATTCCTGGAAGAGTTGCTCTCGAAGAATAGTGTTGGAGTTTCTTTGCGTATGACGCTGGAATGGTTAAGGAAAACCATTTTCCATACCAGAAGTAATCTTTTATTTCGAGGATGCCGCCGAATATAATGAGCATCGCAACTGCAATAGAAAGATATTCAGTAATCATTAATGGTAAATTTGAGAGCACAAAAAGCAAACCGAGACCTGCGCTAAAGTATACTATGTAGACAGAAAGAATATAGATCATTCCCAGAAAAACCATTTGTTTGAGAGAATGTCTTGTGGCAAGCAAAACGGAGATCAACAAAATAAGAACGCCAATAGCACAGGGATTAATTGAATCAATTAATGCGGTCATAACCACGACGCCGAGTGTTGGAATTGCTGCCTCAACCGCCATGAATGACACCTTCCTCTTTTGCTATTTTGTATGATTCACAGAGGTGATCAGTATGATCTTTTGCCTGATCAAAATCAATAATAATACAATCTCCCGGTGGAACACTCGAAAACGGAGAAAGAATATAAGACGGAAAATCATTTACTTTTTCTTGGATTGAAATGAATTGTCCATTAACGGTTGGATTTTGTATTTTTTCAACAAACACTTGAAGGATTCCTTTTTCTTTTCCACAGAACTCTCCATTCGTTGCGCTAACAATTCCATCATTTGTCTGAACGACGATAGAATCGCTTAAAATATTTCCTCCAACAACCTCAAATAAATTCTGTAAAGATATATCAGAGACATGAGAAACAGTTCCTTCGACATGGATACGATTATCATTGTGCTCATGCAACAGAGGTGTTCCTATTCGATTTGATACACCGCTTGGATCTCGAAGATCTACTTTCTGGCCACATTTCCACACTTCAAAATCTGCATGCCAATGCACTGGACCTTTGGTGTACGAAGAGGAATTGTGATACATGGTTGCACTAACAATAAAGATAGTGGTAACGATAATAGGAATGATGATAAGCAAAAAAAGAAATTTCTTTACGCGTTCATTGGTAGGACTACAAAAGAAGCAGGTGATAATTATTGCGACAACAAAAACCGATGTGGCAAGAATAGCATAGACAGAACTGTTCGTGAGATCAGTTGATTCCCCCGTATGAGCAAGAGATGACCATGAGAATAATACCAAAAATAGTGAAGAGAAGAACATGCATCTTTTCATATTCTTTTTTCAATGTCGCAGTATTTAAATGTACTCTATTTCGTTAAGCAAATAATCTCATCATCAATATAGAACGAATGTTCTGCTTGAGACACCCACGCGTTAGTTCGCTCAACGAGTGGGGGATATTCGTGAATAATTCCTAAGTGACCAAATTGTTTTAATGCAAATGCCGTTTTCTCTGCTGAGAATTTGTTATTGAGCCAGCGTGTGGTGAAGGGTAATCCCTGATAAGATTCAATTTCTTTCTGAATATTTCGTACAAATTCTATACGGACTGATTTTTTTCCTGTAAGGGAAAATAACGTGGATGTTCCTCGTTCTCCTACAAACCCATTTCCATCAGTCGCAAACGGTTCAATTGCAATTGCCATTCCTTTCTGTAACGTCGTCTTGTCATTGTTATCATAATTAGGAATTGTTGGAGAATCGTGAATATTAAATTGTCCTAATCCATGACCAGAGAGATTTCGTACCGGATGTAAACCATAATTGGAGATTGTTTCGTCAATTGCTTTTCCGATCTTCCAGACGGGAACTCCAATACGTACTATTTCAGATGCGGCACGTAATGCGTCTTCAGCAGCTTTTACAAATTCAGTATGTTTTCCACTGAGATCAACGCAGCATGCATTGTCACCGACACATCCATTGACATGAACACCGACATCAAGATTGACCAGTTGATCAGAAAAAATCGTTTGATCATCATCAAGAGGACAAAAGTGAGCAGCAATTTCATTGCACGAAATCTGAACAGGAAATGCTAATTGCCCTCCGAGTTTATGTATGTTTTCTTCGATCTTATCACAGACGTCAACGAGTTTTGCATTTTTTTTGATTAATGATCTTCCATATTCCAATGCATCACGTGCAATCTTTCCTGCTGTGCGATATTCTTCTACAGACATTAGTAAACGATTTTGAATAAAGTTATTAAGCTTTATGATCGATTTTATCTTCTCGAATACATAAGAAGGAGTATGAATTCTTTTTATAACGGGAAATCGTAATGAATGATAACTTCATGGAATTTTTTCATTTGAAAGGTCGAACGATATTCTTCACGCCCTATAGCTCGACATTTATAACATCCCACGGGGCATCTGACACGATATCGGTTGCGTGTGAATGCAAATCTCTCAATAATGTTATATTCAATAAATTTGGAGCCCTAAAAACGAGGAAAGAGGATTTTGTTTGATCAATATTTTTCAGATGAAATATCTTCAATGATTCTTAATCCCATAAATGCTGTTGTCGGGTAAGTTGGGAATATATCCATTAATTTACTCCAAGCGTTTGGATTTTCATTAATTGTATATAGGACTGGATGCTCGTTGATGACTTCTTGTTCACCATAACAACGTCTAGCAATTTCATCCCATGATATATTAGCTCTTACAACTACTGCGATGAATGGAACAGAATCGTTTATCCACATATTATTTTGAACAAAGTGATAGTGTGCTATTCTATAATCACCAGGCACTAATTTAAATTCTTCTTTTAGCTCTCTTTGAGTACATTCCTCAATATATGATGCAAAACTAAAATCTTTTGCAAAGAAACCAAAGGGGTAATAAGCCTACTCTTGGATTAGAAAACAAAAGCCCCTGATTCTATGTTTTTATTGCTCACTTTGTTCGCAAGCATGACTGACCCCATATTTACACACATTCCAAAGCCTTAAAAAGGTGCCCGTATCCCCAACCTCCATGAGAAATGTATCGTTCATTATCTTCCTTATTTTTTTGTTGTTAGTAGTAGGTAAAGTTTCTTCATCAGCAAATCGGTGCGGTGATTCGGATGGAAAGAATCAATATGAGAAAGGAGTTGTGAAATTCTTTAGTAATTCCACATCCCCAACCTCGACGTATGTTGACATATGCACCTCATCGAAGACCGTGAAAGAATATTACTGTGGGGATGATTCACCACATTCTGAACTGAAAGAATGCACTTATGGTTGTAAAGATGGCCGCTGTTGCCGAGATAGTAAATGTACTGTGTTTTAATTTAGGTAAAGCGTTCCATTTGCAGACCACAAAACAAATGAAGAACTAGGTTTTTCTTTTGAATGCCAAATACGTGTACGCGTATCCAACTTCTCTTTCTTTGCAATAAGGCGCTACGAATTTTCATTGAACTTTTTTTGAAATGCTCTGCAATTGACTGTATTGTGTCAAGATGATGATCCGTAATTCGAGCAATTGCTCGAAAGCTGGTTTTTTCTGAAAGCAATTTGCAAATATGGATTATTTCTTTTTTGGTTAAATGCTTGTGAAAGAAAGGGGTGTTTATTGTTTTGACCACATTTTTTACATTCATTACATTTAACTTTTGTATTCCGTTTGATTGAAAACTGTTTCTCACAATATTTTTCGATCCAAATTCATTGTAAGTTCCGCAACGCTTATGTGGGCATGCAACGTCCAATTTCCTCATTTTTCTCTTTAAATTAACCTCATGCAGAGATGAACTTATATTTAATCATATCTATCTTGGGTCAGTTCGTAAAATCCTTTTGGAATATTAACTACAAATTACCTAATTCTTACCGCTTCGAGGTTTCTTGGCGCTAACGTTTCTATTCTAAATTTCTTATGCGCAGAGCTTGCGAAGTCAAGACAGCGTGATGCTTCTCCGTGATTAATAAGAATTTTCTTTGGTTTGGGATCGCAGTGTTGAATAAAATTCATCAACTCTGGTCTGCTTGAATGTCCAGAAAATCCTTCAATGGTATGGATTTCAAGATTTACTTTTAACATATCCAATCGTCCGGGAACTCCCATCTGAAACTCACGTTCTCCACGCTGAATTCTCCTTCCTAAGGATCCTTCGCCTTGATAGCTTACAAATAGTAAGAGATTTCGTTTATTATCAGCGAGATGTTTGAGGTATTCAACAGAAGGACCTCCGACGAGCATTCCAGAAGTTGCAAGGATAACACATGATCCAGTCTCCTCGATAATCTCGAGACGTTCTTTTTGACTACCAACCCGCTTAAACGTGTCAGATAAAAACGGATTCTCGTCCTTATGGAAAATTTGTTTTCTTACTTGTGCATTAAGATATTCGGGATACGCCGTATGAATCGCCGTAATATCCCAAATTAATCCATCAACAAAGACAGGGATTTTTGGAATTTGTCCAGTGCGAATTAAATTTTCAACAATCAGCATGACTTCTTGAGCTCTTCCAACACCGAGAACAGGAACAAGCACTTTTCCACCACGTTCAATGGCTTGAGACATCACTTGTCCGAAATCGCGTTCGCTTTCTTCACGCGATGCGAGATTATTGTCTTTCCCCCCATATGTTCCTTCGATCATCAATGTTTCCAGTCGAGGAAAAGAGGTGACGGCCGGATCTAATAACTGGGTGCGCCCATATTTTTGATCTCCTGTATAAATAAGATTATGCAATCCATTGCCGATATGTAAATGTGTCATTGCGCTGCCGAGAACATGGCCGGAATTGTAAAAGGTAATGCGAATGTCTGGTGTAATGTCAGTTACTTCTTCGAAATCTAAGGTGATGGTGTGTTTGACCATTTCTCGGATTTCCTCAGAGGTAAAGATGGGTTCTTTTCCATCTCCACGGGCAATCTTCACGTAATCCAATAACATTAACGCAGCAAGATCTCGAGTTGGTGGCGTGCAATACACCGGACCTTCATATCCATATTTATACAGATACGGAATAAATCCGCAATGATCCATATGTGCATGGCTTAAAATAACGGCATCAAGTTGTTTAATATCAAATTCAGGAGCTTCGAGATAAGGGTATGCTTTGTCCATCGACGCGACGTTGATGCCACAATCAAGTAAGACGCGCGATTCCGGTGTTTGTAATAACATACAACTTCTGCCTACTTGTCTCCCGCTGCCTAAATAAGAAACTCTGATCCACTCATTTTTCTTTTCTCGAACCCACCCATCATAAATACGGTGCCCGGTTCGATCGAGAAATTTTCTTCGGTAGTCAGAGTTTTGATATAACACTGAACGAATATTCTCAATAATTTTTGAACGGATAGCAGGTTTTCGTCGAATAAGAGGGACCCATAATGTTTGTGCACGAATGTCGCGCAACAGTGATCCTTGTTTTCCAATCGCAAGCCCAGGTTTTTCTGCTTCAATAACTACTTGGGAACGTTGAGGATCGAAAATAACTTGATCAACTCCCGCCTCTGCTGGAATAATCTCTCGAATACTTTTCTCCGCTTGCTCCATGTCAACCGTAATGGCGGGATCGGGTCGTAACTCTACCCGTTTTTTTATACTATCAACTACTCGCTTTATCACGCCCTCGTTGTTCAGAAAAAACTCTTTGTCTTTCGTATAGAGGACGATATTCGCTCCTTCAAATCCTGCATCAGAAATCTTATCGGGAGGTAACTCCTTCAAGATTTCCTTAATGATTTCACTCATCGTAAGAAAGGATATTCTTTACGCTTCTACTTTATACGGCGCTTCTTTTGTTAAGGTTAATTGTGCACCATCTTTGGTAATTGTGAATACGTTTACTCCATCACCAGAAGCAATATCACGTTGGATTGCCGCATTAATGGCTTTTACACCCAGTTTAACTCCGTCTTCAACTGACATATCTTTTTTATACAATGTTTCAAGCACACCATATGCCATCACCGATCCGGAACCCGATGAACAATACTCATCGCACTTGGTGATCGATCCATCCGCACCGAGATCGTATACATAATATCCTGTTGAATCTTTTCCCCCCACAATGAAGTGGCTGATTCCTGGAATGAGAGACATTTTTCTGATATTGTAATACACCATTTGCGCGAGTAAATTTACAACTTCTTTGACATATGGTTCGCGTTTTGTTCTAATATTTTTCAAACGAAGTTCCGCACGAATGAGTTTGACAAGTAATTGAACATCCGAAACAGTTCCTGCAACAGTCAGCGCAATATTGTCTGTGATTTTGATAATTTTATCGAACTTTTTGTATGCAATAAGATAGCCAGATGTTACTCGCATATCAGCGCATAGGACAACGCCGTCCTTGCACATGAGCGCAACAGTCGTTGTACCGGTTTTTAATACCTCTTGATCGTCGTTCATCATGAAGAAATTCTCTAATGCTAATGGTATGAAAAAGTGCTATGTATATAAATTTTACGGTTTAAGATTTCTTTCAATCATCGTTTCCATTGCTTTCACCAAAAAGGGTGAATCCATCCAGAGAGCTGATTCATATTGAGCATTCATCAACGGATCAGTCGTATAGAAGAGTATTTCTTTTCCATCAATCGTCGCAAATTGAAGAGGTGATGGTGACAAAAATCCAGAATATTCCTTAAACTGTTCAAGGATTTTTTTATCTGAGGCATGGAGCACAATTTTCACCCTACGTTTATGCAATCGCTTCAGAGCGTTTTTCATGCTGACTAATTTTTTTCGAGCAATATCTGATGGTAATCCGACAATTAATTTTGATGCACAGCGTTCAAACATTCCTTTGGTGATGTGCGCAATGTTTATTCTTCCTGTCACTGTTGCTGCGATTTCTAAGGGATCAATATGAGTGACTCCTGTTTTGTATAGAAGTTCTAGTTCCTTAAATGTTTCTGAACCCCCGAGATCGTCAATTCCTTTTGTTTGGTTTTGTGTTTCTTCTTTGATGTGTTTTTGCAAACGAAAAATCACTTCAACAGGAGAGACTGCGATATACTTAATCGGCTTACCAATCTTCATCAAAATAAATCCCTTCTTTTCCAATGTCTCAAGGACATCATAGCATCGAGATCGTGGAACTCCTGAGATATCGGCAAGTTCAGACGCTGAAGAAATGCCGCGAGAAAGTAAAGAGGTCCAAATTTTTAATTCGTAAATATTCAATTGAAAATGTTCTTTTATTTTATTTAGATGATCTTTCTTGAGATCCATAGAAGTTCGGATTGATAGAGAGTTTATAAACCTTTATAATTTTACCACTATTAAGTTACTATCTTTTTGAAGACCGTAGCAGAACGACAACAAACACGACAATAAACACAATGAGAAGTTCTGCAAAGACGACTAAAAGAGTGGTATCATCAACCCTAGAAAAAAGGGAAGACATCTCGAAAGAGGATGGAGCTATTGTTTCATTTTCAATTGGAGGTAGAGGAAGAATATCTACTGGTTGAACATCCTGAGGAAGAGGTTCTTGTTCTGATGGTTTCACCGGTTCAGAAGATGTTTGTTGAGGAGGTTGATTTGTCGACGGATGTGGTGATGGTGGAGTCGCCTGTTGAGAACCACATGAGATCGCAAAGGGCAAAAACGTTTTTTCAACATTATCGCCATCGTTATACGATAGTGTAACCTCAACTGGATAATTTCCTTGCATATCTTTCGGGATTGCTATTGTAAAATCATCACTATATTGGCTGCTATCCTGACCTGAATCAAGATCAATACTTGTTTTGGAGAATTTGTAATTTAAAAACTCATTTTCTACATCTAATTTGACGTTGTTTTCATTTTCTTTTCCTGTATTTGTCAGTTCAAGAGATAGCGTTGAAGATTCTCCACAGCGAGGATTTGGAGTAATCGTAAAATTTGAAACAACCACTTTATGGTCTTCTTTTTTCACTACAAAATCGTAGGTTTCTTCTGCACTATGAGAGTCCCCTTCATCATCATCTGTATCAACAGTTATTCTCATCGGATAGGTGTCTTCATCAATCGCATAGGGAACTGTAAATGACAGAGTCAATGTTTTCTTTTCCTGTGGATCAAGAGAGAACTCATCGAATTCCTTATCAATGTCACTTCCTTGATCAATATCGTTAATAACGACTTCAGCGTTAACTGTTTTTAGGCGAATGTCATCGTCATTACTAAACGTATTCTGAATGACCATGGTGATAATCACATTAGAATGAGAAGAAATATCTGCAGATCCATATTGTGTTTTTCCATCAACAGAGACCTTAAAATTTTGGATTTCAACTCCTCCAGCCATAACCGTTGGAATTAGCAA
>JAHFLI010000149.1 GCA_023255615.1 Candidatus Woesearchaeota archaeon | reverse complement strand
ATTTAAGATCACCTACAAAACCGATAGTCAGTCCATCAATCTTTTTCTTTGATTTTTGAATGGTATAGAGATCAACAAGTGTTTGGGTGGGATGTTGGTTAGCACCATCGCCTGCATTAATGACTGGAACGGATGCTGCATCGGCTGCTAATCGCGCAGATCCTTCAATGGGATTTCTCATGACAATCACATCAGAATACTGTTCCACCATTTTGATCGTATCCCAAAGCGTTTCACCTTTGTTAATAGAAGTCATAGAATCATCAGAGAAACCAATCACTTTACCACCGATTTGTTCCCATGCGCTTTCGAAACTTAATCGTGTTCGTGTTGATGGTTCAAAAAAGAGGCTTCCGAGAATTTTACCTTTGACCACCTCTTTTCTTTCAGCAGTGTCAAACTTCTTTGCATAACTAAGAATAAATTCGATCTCTTTTTTGGTCAAATCTCGAATGGAGATGATATCTCTTCCTTTGAATGGCATACTCGTTCTGGGTGATTTATCTTTATAAGGTTTATGCTTCATATTCCTGCCAGCTTTTGATTTCGAATTCTTTATCTTTAATATATTCAAGAGAGTGAACAAAAAACTTGGCGATCTGAAGGTTTGTGAGAAGAGGTATCGCAAAGTCAACGGCAAGTCTTCGAATAATATATTCGTCTTGAAGCTGCTTTTTATCCCATTCGTTGGGAATGAGAATAGCGAGATCAATCTTTTTCTCGCGAATAAGTTCCATAATCGTGTTCTTTTTTTCGCCCGAATGGATTTTTTGAACTACGGTGTTCCATATCCCATTTTTTCTCAAAAATTGAGAGGTATGTTCGGTCGCATAGAGTTCATATTTCATATCGACTAATTTCCGAATATATTTGAGAAATTCGTGTTTATTCACTTCTCCCCCAATAGAAAGAAAGACAGATTTTTTTGGTAGTTTCATTCCTGAAGCGATAATGGATTTCAAGAACGTCTCTCGTACATCATATCCAAAACATGCAACTTCCCCTGTAGAGGACATTTCGACAGAAAGAAGGGGATCAGCTCCTCTCAAACGAGAAAAGGAGAACTGCGGGGATTTGACTCCAACATATTCGAGCTCGAATGCACTTTTTTCTATCGATGGGAATGATGAGTTAATCATCGCTTTTGTTGCAAGCTCGATCAAGTTTACCTTTAATATTTTTGAAACGAAGGGAAAACTTCTTGATGCGCGTAAGTTGCATTCAATGACTTTTACCTGATTGTCTCGGGCGATGAACTGAATATTGAATGGACCAGTAATAGAGAGTGATGAGCATATCTGACGTGCGATATTTTTTATTCTTCGCGTTGTTTCGAGATAGATTCGCTGAGGGGGGAAAATAAGAGTTGCATCGCCTGAATGGACTCCGGCATTCTCAACGTGCTCTGAGATCGCCCACACGAGCAATTTTCCATTTTTTGAGACACCATCGAGTTCAATTTCTTTTGCGCCTGAAATGAATTTTGAAATAACGACAGGATGTTCACGAGAAACAGTTGTTGCGACATTAAGAAATTCTTTGAGTTCTTCTTCGTTAAACGCAACATTCATGGCAGCACCACTCAGTACATATGATGGTCTTACCAAAACAGGATAGCCTACTCTTTTTGAGAATTCTATCGCTTTTTTCACTTCCGAGAACTCGCTCCATTCGGGCTGATCGATTTTCAGCGTATCAAGCAATGCAGAGAATGTATGTCGGTTTTCTGCTTTATCGATTGATTCAGCAGAAGTTCCAATTAACCTCGTTCCTTCATTGCGAAGTTTTAATGCGAGAGTATTTGGAATTTGACCACCCATTGATACAATGATTCCTTCGGCGTTTTCTTTACGATGTATTTCAAGAATATTCTCAAGGGAAAGTTCATCGAAATAGAGTTTGTCGCACATATCATAATCAGTGCTCACCGTTTCGGGATTGCAATTAATCATGATAGTAACATATCCTTCTTTTCTTAAGGTCAAGGCAGATGTTACACAGCACCAGTCGAATTCAACAGAAGAGCCAATGGAGTACGGACCTGAACCAAGTACGATTATACTTTTTTTGTCAGAAGGAAGAATATCATCGCGACTTCCATTATACGTAAGATAGAGATAATTTGTTTTTGCAGGATATTCTGCAGCAAGCGTATCAATTTGTTTGATAAAAGGATGTAATTTGTATTTATGACGGAGATTTCGAATTTCGAGCTCTTTTTTTCCAGAAAAGAATGCAATTTGACCATCGGAAAACCCATATTGCTTTGCCTCTTTCAAAAGATCACATGTGAGTTTTTCTTTTTTTAACCGAGGAACGAATTCGGTGATGTTTTTCATTTTAGAGAGAAACCATTTATCGATGCGAGTTAACCGATGAATATGGTCAACGGACATTCCGTTAGACAGTGCTCTTCCGACAACAAAAATACGCTCGTCTGTTGGATTTTTGAGTTCAGATTCAACGTCAGTAAACTCATGATCATCTCCCACGAGACCAAATTTATTCTTTCCGAGCATACGCAATGCTTTTTGGAGAGCCTCTTCAAATTTTCTTCCGATAGCCATTACTTCTCCAACAGATTTCATTTCTGATCCAACAAACCGGGAGACTTGTTTGAATTTATTCAGATCCCAACGAGGAATTTTGACAACGCAATAATCCAGTGCAGGTTCAAAACAAGACATGGTCACTTTTGTAATTGAGTTTTGGATTTCTATCAGAGAATAACCCAAGGCTAATTTTGCTGCGACGAATGCTAAGGGATATCCTGTTGCTTTTGATGCGAGCGCAGAAGATCGGGAGAGTCGTGCGTTGACTTCAATAACAGCGTACTCTTCAGAGGTTGGATCAAGAGCATATTGGATATTACATTCACCAATAATTTTTAGATGTCGAATCACTTTTATTGAGATTTCTCGCAGTTTGTGATATTCTGAATTGGATAACGTTTGAGAAGGGGCAACAACAATACTCTCCCCCGTATGAATGCCTAGAGGATCAACGTTTTCCATGTTACACACCGTGATACAATTATCAAAAATGTCCCTAACGACTTCGTACTCTACTTCTTTCCATCCACCAAGATATCGTTCGATTAAAATTTGAGGTGTATCGGCGAGGGCTTTTTCAGCGATTTCTTTAAGATGCTCTCTGTTCTTTGCAATGCCGGATCCTTTTCCTCCTAAGGAATAGCCCGCACGAACCATGACGGGATAGTTTATTTGCTCAGCAACATGAAGAGCTTCTGGGATTGATTTTACTGCCTTTGAAATCGGTGTCTGT
>JAHFLI010000148.1:1791-3304 GCA_023255615.1 Candidatus Woesearchaeota archaeon | reverse complement strand
ATTTTGGGTTAAGACATCGAATATGGATGCAGCAGCGCAAGCTAATAACATTTTGCGCTCGGGATTGCAGATTCCAGGATTTCGTAAAGATCCTCGTATTTTAGAATCAATTTTATCACGCTATGTTATGCCTTTGACAGTGATGGGAGGTCTTGCTATTGGTCTTTTAGCAGCACTCGCCGACGTACTTGGTGCACTCATCGCCGGAACTGCATTTTTATTAGGAATTATGATCACATTCCAATTTTATCAAAATATCATGCAACAACATGCGATGGATATGAACCCTGCTCTCAAAAAAATGATGGGTGGTGGTGCGTAAAATTTTTAGAAAACTTATTGGTTTTTTAATGCAGCCCTACTATCAATTATGTATGTTCAGGTTTCTTAATATTTAAAAACGTTCGTTTTCTGTTCTTCAGTATGAAAAAAGTGAGTATCATTATTCCCTGTAAAATTGTTGACGATACAACACGCGAGTGTCTTGAACACTGTCTTGACCTCGACTATGATGATTTAGACATTATTGTCTTGCCTGATGAACTTCCCACGCAGAAAATTCTCAATAAAAAAATACAGATAATTGCGACAGGAAATGTAAAGCCGGCAGTTAAACGCAATATCGGCATGAAAAAAGCGGTTGGAACGTTTATTGCATCCATTGATTCGGATGCATATCCTCACCCCGATTGGTTAAAAAACGCGGTGAAATATTTTGACGATCAAAATGTTGGTCTTGTTGGCGGACCAAATCTGACGCCGCCTGATTCATCGCCGTTTGAAAAAATTTCTGGTTATGCATTGGCAAATTATTTTGTCCTTGGTGAGGCAAGCAGCCGTTACTATATTGCTGACAAACACGCAACACGTGAACTCCCTTCCTGCAATTATATTTCACGCGCTTCGATCTCTCCCCTGTATGATGAAACACTCTTAACTGCCGAAGATTCAAAATTTTGCTTCGATATAACCAAGAAAGGATATACAATTTTATACGTACCCGATGCCATTGTCTATCATCATCGCAGGAATAGTTTTACGGGTCACGTCAGACAAATGTATGTTTATGGACGGGATATTGCTGCACTGACGAGAAAAGAATTTTCCTTAAGTAAACTATATTATATATTGCCGACGATTGGCTTGGCTGGATTCGTTTTAGGTTTACTTCTGTCATTTTTTAATTTTTATTTTCGTGCACTTTTTTCTCTGGTAGTTTTCTTCTATTTAATGATTATTCTCTTTACAAGTATTCATGACGATTTCCAAACTACCATGCGTGTTTGGGCAACGAGTATCGCTAGTCATTTTGCCTATGGATGGGGATGGATTGCGGGAATAATGAAGTGAGGGGCCAACATCTTTATAAACATCATCAGAGTAAAACAACTATGCCTCAAAAAATGTTAGATAGAGAAAAATTTGAACTGATTCGTTCTCGAGTTATTACCTATTTTGAAGAGCGACTACGAGGATCTCATACTAGAGCAGATTTATTTCCTTCGATTGAGGT
>JAHFLI010000148.1:0-1781 GCA_023255615.1 Candidatus Woesearchaeota archaeon | reverse complement strand
CCTTTACTTGGAAAAACAAGAGAAGAATTTTGATCTGAGTTTGAATTTTATCTCCGTGAAACCATTGATCAGCTTTTAGAAGAAGAGATACTGGAAAGACATAGTAATAAGTTCGCGCACAAACAACGCGCACAATTATATCCCCATCATTTTTCTTATTTAGGTGATTTAGAAATTATTGGACAAGAATTTCAGAAAGCTATACGCGACGATGATAGATGATTTTCTAATATGATTCTTTAGATTGAACCATAGTATTTTATATTTTTAAACATATTATTTATAAATCATCACGGGTTTATGAGTGTATGCCTTACACGACGACTCACGTTCTTATTTCTATTTTACTCATTGAATTGTATATTCATTTTTTTGTAACGGACAAAAAAACGGTGCCGTCGCATTATCTTCTAATTGCGGCGATCGGTGGTGTTTTGCCCGACCTTGAATACATCGTTCAGTACCCCAATCTGCACGCAGCGTTTATGCATTCGCTTTTCACACCGCTCATATTTTTTGTCATTGGGATACTTTGGTTAGGCGGAGGAAATTTTAGCAGAAAATACAAACTTCCGTTTGTCTTTTTTTGTTTTTCAGTGATGAGTTTTGTTCATATTTTACTTGACATCGTCCTCAAAGACGGTGCGCCACTTCTTTATCCATTTTCGATGACGATAACTTCGTATCATCTTTTCTCCTATTTACCGGGAGATTATATTGTGAATTTCATCATTTTTGACTCAATTCTCCTATTCTTATGGATTTTTTGGCTCGAGTTTAAGATTGGGTTAAGTAAACAAGTTTTGAAAGAGTTGTGATTGAGAACAAGAATGTTTTTAAAAAACGTGCTGTTAATGTACGTAATGGCAACGGTTAATTCTGAGAAACAATATAAACCGGTTATGAGCTTTAATATAAGGGCAGTCGCTACTCTGTCTGGGCTTATTGTAGTTGCGGTTAGTATGGCGTTTTATCGCTCTCATACTCCATTTACTCCTCGTTCTCTTCCTCTCTTGATTGAAACCGTACGCAGTTTTGAAACTGATTTTAATAATGACGGTTATCCTGATCTGATTATTCAACGAGGGGACAGAATTCAAACGTATTTAGGTAATTCAAACGGTGAATACGTTCCGATAACTATAGAAGAAAAACAAATAAATATACTTGAGGAACGATTGAAGGAGAATTTATAAACTCCTCTCTTTTATACTATATATGGAAAAGGTGAGTTAAAAATGAAGGTCTTAGTCGGTTATCCACCCACAATTTCTGAAAAAGGAACGCCGTTGCTTTCTCAGAATAGACAGTTCCAATATTTTGAAAATCCGACGTTTTTATTCCCTGTTGTCATGGGAACTGCGGCAACGATGGCACGCGACTCATACGGCCATGATGTTATTTGGGAAGATGCTATTGCACAAAATATGGATTGGGACGACTATACAGAGATGCTTGCACGAGAAAAGCCAGCTGTATTCTTTTTTGAAACGAAAGCGCCTGTTGTTAAAAAACATTGGGAAGCAGTGCGTATCATCAAGAGAAAATTTCCTGATATTAAGATTGTTATGTGTGGCGACCATGTCACCTACGATACGCGCGAGACTATGGGGGCATGTCCAATCGATTATGTTATTAAAGGCGGTTATTTTGATTTTGCGTTCTGTGAACTCCTTGATTATTTAAGCGGTAAACGAACTGATATTCCGGTTGGTATTTGGTATCGCAAAAATGGAGAGATAGTTGATAACGGACGATATCTATTTGTAAAAAAACTTGAT
>JAHFLI010000039.1 GCA_023255615.1 Candidatus Woesearchaeota archaeon | reverse complement strand
AGTAATTGCTGCAGGTCCCGTCAATAACGGAGTTCCAATAATAGAAGCGATGGCCATGCCGGTATTATCTTTCATCGTTTCGATATTCGCGAGAGATTGTCCAAGAGCCATTTTAATGCCCAGCAACGAAAGAATAATGCCGCCTGCGATCTGAAATTCTTTAATGGTGGTACTAAACGCTTGGAGTAAATATTGTCCAAAAATAAGAACAGCATAGGACAATCCAGACGCAACTAACAACCCATACAATGCAATGCGATATTGTCCTGCTTTGTTCATATGCGCAGTCGTTACTGAAAATACTACAAAACTTGCAAAGGGATCAAAAATAACTGTAAAGAGAATGATTAATTGAATTAATTCTTGAAGCATAAAGGTTACCTTGAAATCAGTGTTTAAATAATTAACGAAAACTCTTTTAATCGCCTCGTATGGATGAGGAATATCAATAATATAGGTGATTTAACGAAGCTTTTTTTCTCGAAATGCGAGTGAAGCAGAGTGAATGTCCGAGGATCAGGTTGGAGCGAAGATCGTAAGATTTATATATTTAAACATATTACACATACTTGCACATAATTGGAGGTAGAGAATATGACAACAATGACTTTAGCAGTGCCATCGGAACTAAAGGATAAGATGGAAAAATTCCCAGAAATGAATTGGTCTGAGGTAGCAAGGCAGGCATTTATGCAAAGAATAAATGATTTGGAGTTTTTAAAAAAATTTAAATCAGACAGCATGCTGACTGAAGAAGATGCACTGAGATTAGGAAGGGAACTTAATAAAAATCTGGCGAAAAGATACAAAAAGGCTTGATCATGGATTTGGTTATCGATTCAAATATTCTTTTCGCAGCTTTGCTGAAAGAAAGTGGAACATCTGATATTTTATTTACGCATACACTTTATGCGCCTGAATTTATTTTTGAAGAGTTTAGGAAATATAAGGATTATTTGAAAGGTAAGACTAAAAGGACTGAAAAAGACTTTAATGAACTTTTTGATTTGTTTGAACGAAATGTTGTCTTGATTCCAAAAGAAGAAATTGAACCTTTTATTGAAAAAGCACAAAAAATTTCTCCAGACCAAAAAGATGTTCCTTATTTGGCACTTGCTTTGAAATTGAAATGTAGCTTATGGAGCAATGATAGAGAATTAAAGGAAAAACAAACTACACTTCAAGTGTATTTTACGGAAGATTTAATTAAAATGCTTTAATCTGCGAGCAATCCCTATACCAAATAAAATACCATTACAGATCATATAAAAAAAGAAAGATTAGCTTACAGGAATAGTGGAACCAACACTAAGGTAATGGTCGATAGCAGTTTAATTAAAACGTGAAGGGATGGTCCGGCACAATCCTTCATTGGGTCACCCACCGTATCACCAGTCACCGATGCTTTATGAGCTTCACTTCCTTTTCCACCGAGATGTCCATCTTCAATGTACTTCTTCGCATTGTCCCATGCACCGCCACCGGTGTTCAGCAATAATGCCATTAAGATTCCTGTAATCGTTGCAACCATTAAAAATGCAGCAGCAGCTTCATATTTGAGCAATACACCGACAACAATCGTAAAGACAACCACTAAGACTCCGGGCAAGACCATTTTCTTTAACGATGTTTTCACGCAAATATCAACCACTTTTGCATAATCGGGCTTCTCTGTTCCTGCCATAATTCCTTTCTTTGCTTTCCATTGTCTTCTCACTTCGTTGACAATCGAAAACGCAGCATCCCCCACTGCTTTAATTGCGAGAGAACTAAAAAAGAATATTAACATGGCACCGAGCAACGCACCGACGAAGACATCAATCTTTGCAAGATCAACTGCGACTATTTTTAGTCCCGTATACTTTGCTACTTCATCGAGGTAGGCAGAGAATAACAAAAATGCGGCTAAGGCAGCACTTCCAATAGCATATCCTTTCGTCAATGCTTTTGTTGTATTACCGACTGCATCCAATTTATCTGTTCTTCGTCTGACCTCATCAGAAGAATTACTCATGGTTGCAATTCCACCTGCATTATCAGTAATGGGACCAAAATTATCCATCGCTAAGACGTATGCAGCGGTAGCCAACATTCCCATGGTTGCGACTGCAGTTCCATATAAGCCGCCATGTTCAATTCCCGATGATACTCCTAGATGATAGGATATCCACAGAGCTGCAGATAATACAATAACCGGTAATACTGTTGCTTCCATGGCAACCGCAAATCCTGAAATAATATTTGTTGCATGACCTGTTTGAGAGGCTTTTGCAATGCTTTGAACTGGCCGATAATCTGATTCAGTATAATAAACAGTAATCAATACAATCAATATACTTGTTACAATACCAACGACTCCGGCATAGAAAAATGTGAGGTAATATTCTCCAAGAAGCCATTTTGTGGTTAAGAAAAACGCGATTGCAGCCAAGACGCTCGTGATAAAATAGCCTCGATTTAATGCCGTCATTGGATTTTCACTTTCGCTTTTCAATTTTACCGTCATAATACCAATAGTTGTTGCAATTAATCCAAATGCTCTCACTAATAAAGGAAATAATACTCCATTCATACCGAATACAGGAAACAAAGCAACTCCTAAAATCATTGCACCAATATTTTCTGCGGCAGTGCTTTCGAATAAATCAGCACCTCTTCCGGCACAATCACCAACATTATCACCAACGAGATCTGCAATCACTGCTGGATTTCTCGGATCATCTTCTGGAATTCCTTGCTCGACTTTTCCGACTAAGTCAGAACCAACATCAGCAGCTTTGGTATAAATTCCACCACCGAGTTGTGCGAACAATGCAACGAATGATGCTCCAAATCCATATCCAACAATTAAGAACGGAACTTCTTTGACATCGGCAACTCCTATACTAAATAATGAATAAATGACGCTTACACCTAATAATGACATGGCAACAATAACAATTCCTGTTACTGCTCCTCCTCGAAATGCCATCAAGAATGCATCTGCTAAACTTTTACGCGCAGCGCTTGCGGTGCGAATATTTGACCGAATGGAAATCCACATTCCAAAAATTCCTGCAATTGCTGAACTGAATGCACCAAATAAAAAAGCGACTGAGGTTCTCCACCCCAGATCAAATTTTCCTAAGTAGGCATAAATTCCAAGAATAACTGCAGCAAGAACAATTGTTAAAATCGCAATAGTGGTATATTGTCGCTTGACAAATGCTTCTGCACCAACTTTAATGGCGTCGGACACTTCCAGCATTCCTTTTGTTCCAGTATCGCCTCGAAGAATTTTGTGTGTTAAATACCCTGCAAACAATAATGCAAGGATGCTTATGACCAGTACTATTTCAATCATTCATTCCCACCCCGTATTTTATTGAAGAATCACACAAGGAACTTTTAAAGCTTTTGGTTGGAAGAAAGAATTATCCTTCCGAGATCTTTTTGAGTTCGTTAAGAAAATCTTGAGTTCCCTTAGTGCTATGATTCACGCTCAATGGAAATTCTTTGGAGAGCATATCCTTAATATCACTTGTATCAAATGTTATCTTTTTCTTCCAGATCAGCGCAAGAACAACAGATGCATTCACACGGAAACGTCGGTTATGTAATGGTCCCTCGTGTATGAGAATGTCAACTTCTGTGACCAAGCCTGCTCCGGTAAACCCTAAAATCTCGATGTACATTTTATCACTATCGACTTATCTCTTTGTCCTATTTATACATTTTCCTTTTTTAATACTTACTTTCTTAAAGATTGTTCATCTTCGATGTCCTTATGAAAGAAATCACCCTCACTATTGAATCCCTCGCGTCAACTGGATTGGGTGTGGGAAGAATTCAAGAAGGAAAATTCACGCGGGCTGTTTTTGTTCCGTTTACATGCCCAGGAGATTCCGTTAAAGTAAAAATTATTGAACAAAAGAAAAAATATTATATGGGAGAATTGGTAAAAGTCATTACTCCCTCTCCTTCTCGCGTTCCTATTCGGTGTAAACATTTTGGAGTGTGTGGAAGTTGTGATTTATTGCACATTCACTATGACAAAGAAGTAGAGATGAAAAAAGCATTTCTGCAGTATATGTTTAAGGAATTTTATAGTGGAGATATCTCTGTGTTGTCCGGATCTCCTGATTTCTACCGACAAAAGATTCGTGTACATGCGGAGAACGGAAAGGTGGGATGGAAAAAATATCGTTCAAATGATCTGATTAATGTCGAAGAATGTTATCTTATTCATCAACCGCTTCTGCCTGAAATGAGAACATTACAAAAAGAAGAAGGGGAATTTTACTTGGTTGATCGTGGAGATTCTGTTGTTATAGCCGATTCTTCAGATGAAATTACATTAGAAGATGTTAAAAAGAAAAAAGTTCCCATTTGTAGTTACGTTTTGAATGGACAAAATATTCTGTTTGCTCCATCATGTTTCATTCAGAATAATGCAGAAGTCAATGAAAAGACGGTGAATGTTGTTGCGAGAATATTTGAAGCAGAAAAACCAACTACTGCACTGGAATTATTTAGCGGCATAGGAAATTTCTCTTCTCACATCAAGAATTGCAGGATGACTTGCGTTGAAGGAGATGAGATGTCCTCTTATTTTGCAACGATGAATGCACCAACGCATCATCATGTTCATGAAGAGGTGTACGAATTTTTAGAAAAAAATAAGAAAACATATGATATCGTTCTTTTAGATCCTCCACGAGAAGGATTGCGAGAAGGATTTGAAGAAAAAATTGCATCAATTACAGACACGATTGTTTTCATTTCATGTAATCCAAGTGTCCTTAAAGAATCGTTGAAAAAAATGAAAGAGTTTGAGGTAAAACAAATGATTTTCGCCGACATGTTTCCTCGTACGCACCATGTGGAGATTGTGGTGTTATTAAGAAAAAATGCTTAATTATACATTATGAAAATCAATATTTAAAAAGAGGAGAATCTTCTTGCTGTCTATGGATCAACAGGATGAGACAATGAACTATTTTAGGGAACACGCACAAGAGTGGAAAAGAAAAGCCGGTGATGGTGACGTGAATGTTATTGCCCAGCGAAATAGTTTTGTTTTAAGGGCTGTTCGTCATCATGATGGTTCAATGCTTGATGTGGGTTGCGGAACAGGAGATCTCGTGTGTGCAATGGCTCAGAAAGGAATGAATGCAGTCGGCGTTGACTTTTCTCAAGAAATGATTAATATTGCTCGGGAAACCGCTTCACGACTTCATCTCTCAAATGCGCGATTTGAATGTTGTTCTATTTTTGATTATCACATTCAAAATCACTTCGATGTATTATCTGCAAACGGGTTTATTGAATACATCTCGTATGCAGAACTGGAAAAATTCTTAGATATTGCATTTCACGAGCTTAAAACACGGGGCTCATTGATTCTCGGTTCCCGAAATAGGTTGTTTAACATTTTTTCGTTGAATTCATTTACTGAACAGGAACTGCGTGAGAATTCATTTACAGCACTCGTCGCAGAAGCCATTGCGGTTGCTCGCGCATCATCGGTTACGGAGCTGACGGGATTGAAAACGATAGCATTTCAACGGAAAGATATTATCCATGAAGGGACAGGAATCCCGGTCGCGACTCGCTTTCAATATACTCCGATCCAGCTCATTAATCTCCTCTGTGAAAAAGGATTTGAAACAGTTGAGGTATTTCCTATCCATATTCATGCCTTCCCTCCTTTATGTAAAGACAAATATCCTACCATTCATGCCTCGATTTCAAATGCATTGCACCACTATGCAGAGGGCAATATGTCATTAATTCCTCAATCGTCTTCATTTATGATTCATGCACTTAAAAAATGACGAAAATAACTATTGTCATGTATCATTATGTTCGAGATTTAAAAAATTCTCCCTATCCGGAAATTAAGGGGTTGGATGTTAATTTATTCAATGAGCAATTGCGCTATATTCTTAATTATTACACGGTCATTCGCATGGAGGACCTTATTGATGCCGTCATTAATAAAAAGAATATTCCTAATAATTCTTTGCTCTTGACATTTGATGATGCGTATAAGGATCACTTTGATTTTGTTTTTCCTATTTTACAGGAACTTAATATTCAAGGAAGCTTCTTTCCACCGGCACGTGCTGTTCAAGAACACACGGTGCTTGATGTCAATAAAATACATTTTGTCCTAGCTTCGGTCCCGGCAAAAGAGCCCATTATCTCCGATATATTTTCAATGATGAATGGCTATCGAAAGGAATTTTCATTGCCATCGAACGAATCGTATCACCAAAAACTGGAGGAAGAGGAATGTCGATATGATACCAAAGAAGTCGTTTTCATCAAGAGAATGCTTCAAAAAGAATTGCCCGAAAAATTGAGGAACATTATTGTGGATTTCCTTTTTCACAAATATGTGACAAGTGATGAGCGTTCATTTTCTCGTGAATTGTACCTCAATCATGATCAACTTAAAGCCATGAAAAGAAGAGGGATGTATATCGGAAGTCATGGGTTTGATCATTATTGGCTGAATACGCTGCCAAAGGATCGTCAGGAGAGAGAAGTTGAAAAGTCGTTGGCATTTCTAAAAATTATCGGCTGCGATACAAAAAATTTTGTATTTTGTTATCCATACGGAGCATTTAACGATTCATTGTTATCTATTCTTTCTGAAAAAGGGTGTAGTCTCGGACTAACAACTCAAGTAGGAATTGCTGATTTGCAAAAAAATCATTCTCTTGTTCTTCCTCGTTTAGACACTAACGATTTACCAAAGAATCGATCAGCACCACCTCATCAGTGGACCCTTCAAATGATTTCTCCTAATCTTTAAAAATCCTAGTACCTTCTTCGTCGTTATGGTTGATTATAAGAAAATTGCATGGGATGCGGCGTTTGTCTATTTATTCTCCTATGTTATTATTCTCATTAGCTTTGCCATTCGAGTTCTCTATGCACGAAAGTTAACTGTTGTCGATTACGGGTTATTTTTTGGATTGTTTGGCTTTTTCATATTTTTTGCCGTCAT
This sequence comes from Candidatus Woesearchaeota archaeon, assembly GCA_023255615.1. GTDB lineage: Archaea > Nanobdellota > Nanobdellia > Woesearchaeales > JACQSR01 > JACQSR01. The sequence continues at coordinate 2,522 of JAHFLI010000039.1, read as the reverse complement.
TCGTGATTTTGGATTTAATTCTGCGTCGCTCTATTACGCAAAGAAATACATTGTTGAGAAGAATTTTTCGAAAGTCAAAACGCTTTATATCTTTAATCAAGGCTTTTCATTGTTCATGTCATTTCTCATTGCGGGAATTATTTATCTGTCGAAATCGTTTATAATTGATACCGTTTATCACCATGAAGGAAACATCGTTTTTATTTTTGATTTTTTTCTGATGTATTGGATCATCGAAGATTTCTATAAGAGCAATCTAATTTTTTTTGAATCATTTCATGAACAGCGAACATCAAAATTTTTAGAATTTCTCACTCGATTATTTATTTTGCTTGGGTCATTCATAGGTTTTTTCCTTTTAGATCCATACAAAGTACCACCGTTGGCATATCTCTTCTCCGGAGTTTTTATTTCTATTATTTCAACAATTTGGTTTTATTATTCCCATCCTGAAATCTTTTCTGCGCCTTTTTACAGGGGAATGGATCTGATTGTTGATTTATTTCATTATGGAAGGTTAGTTATTCTTGGAGGAGTATCGACTGTCATTCTTGCAGGAATGGATAGCTTTTTGATTCAATATTTTTTAGGTGCCGAGAAAGTGGGGTATTATGTGACGGGAGGATCGGCTTCTGATATTGTGCTTTTATTGGTCATGCCAATTACCGTAATAACTGTCCCATTGTTTACCCAACTGTGGTTTGAAGGAAAGAAGTCTGAACTGTCTGCTGTTTCCAGTTTTTTGTTTAATAATATTCTTCTCTTTGTGCTGCCGATTGCATCATTTTTCTTCACGTTTTCTTCACAGATCATTGACTTTGTATATGGCGCTAATTATGGGCCATCATCTATTATTCTGAAAATATTTTGTATTTCGGTGTTGATACGAATGTATAATAATTTCCTGTTTCAAATTATTTTGGCGATGGGAAAACCGGGATTAAGTAGTAAAATAACACTGTATGCCATGATCGTTAACCTTGTCCTTGCAATTATTTTAATCAACGCTATTGGAATTGTTGGGGCCGCTCTTGCAGCATTTATTGGGTATGGAATCATTTTTGGATTGTCTCTCAAAGAAATCCTCAAATCGTTCCCCATCAAATTTGACTTTTTGAATAACGCAAAGATTCTGCTATCCTCGCTTCTCTTTATTGTGATATCCTTCTCACTCCGGTCATTTACTTTTTTTTCGTTTTCCAATCCATATTTCCATTTTCTCGTCAATGGGGGAATTGTGTTTGGAATAGGGTCTTTTTTTTACATAGTGTCGTTGTTCCTGTTACGGGTAATAACTAAAGATAAAATCAGATTTGTGGTAAAAATGTTTAATTTATCATTCATGGAGAAGTATTTATGATCGATATTCATCATCCGGGTCAGTATCGGTCTCAGAAAATAGTTTCAGTAACAGACCTTATTGATCGAATAGGGAAAAAAAAGATTGGACTATGCCACGGCGGATTTGACCTTACTCATCCAGGACACGTCAGGCATTTTGAATCTGCAAAAAAAATGAGCGACGTTCTCGTTGTTTCGGTTACCTCAGATCAATTTGTGTCAGAACGCAAAGGAAGAGGAAGACCGATATATCCTGAGTATGTTCGTGCGTATATGATTGCGTCTTTGTCCTGCGTTGATTATGTGGTCATTACTGATGCTCAGTCAGGTGTTGAAGTGATCAATCTATTGAAGCCCTCGGTGTATTTTAAAGGCCCAGACTATATCGGGAAACAAACACCAGGTATTCAGGCGGAGCGAGAGGCGATTCAAAAGGTTGGTGGAGAAATAAAGTATACTGATGACGAAACATTGTCAACGACATCGATTATCGAATATATCTGGAACAACGTAAACCGGAGAAAATTATTGGTGTGTATTGATCGGGATGGAACACTCATTGAGAAAGTAGAATGGTTGGGAAGCGAAAAGAATTGGAGAGAGCAATTACGATATAATAATGATCTTATTTCTTTTTTATCTTTCTTGAAAACTAAATATGACTGCACGTTTATTGTCGTGTCCAACCAAGCTGGAGTTGCACGGGGACTTTTTGATATGACGACTGTTGGTCAGATTAATTGCACTATTGATGGAGAATTACGAAAACAGGGCATTGAGATTTTATCCTGGGAATTCTGTCCGTTTGTCGATGCTCGTTATGCTGCTGCACATCCAGAGATTCATTTTGAGAATAAGTTTGTTCAGGAAACAACGCGAAGAAAACCTCGAATCGGAATGGTTGACGATGCGTTGCGGAAATTAGGAAAAAACCTTTCTGATTTTGATTCACTTCTTGTACTTGGGGATCGAGAAGATGATGACAAACAATTTGCGAAACATTTAGGGGCATCATATATTGATGTTAAACAGAAGAGTTATGAAGAATTAAAGAATAATGTGCATCTCCATTGAAAATGTTATATGGGAAACCAGAAACCTCGCTCGGTGCCATAGCCGCGTCGAACCATATCACTGTTCCCTTAAACAGAAGAATGATTAAAAAAAGAAATACATACTTT
>JAHFLI010000147.1 GCA_023255615.1 Candidatus Woesearchaeota archaeon | reverse complement strand
AAAAAAATACTTAGGCTAACTAATAATACAGCAGGTACATAACGCAGCCCCTGTTTTTCTTCTCCGCGACTTACTAATCCAAGCACAAGACAGGCCAATAGATCTATAACGACGATAAATAATAATGAAAAATAATGAATAAACGTTATCGGAATATTTATCCGTGAAAGGGTGAATGGCATATTGATTGTCGTTTGTACATCGGGTAAGGTTGAAAAAATATTTGTTAAAACTTCAACTAATACATTTGACAGAGAAAATAGAGCTGGCGAAAATAATGAAACAGCGAGGAAAATAAAAATAACATACATCATGACATTTGACGCCGCTCTTTTCTCTAAAATAGATCGTTGACGCATACCACGAGAGGTTTCTTCAAGTAATACGGCAAGATCTCCTCCAGAAGTTATCCCTGAGTTTATAAGGAGAATTATCTTATCTATCTTTGAGGAATGAATTCGCTTTGACATATCGCGAAGCGCAATTTCCATTCCCTTGCCAACAGTTATATCTTTTCCAGTCTTTAAAATTTCTTGATCAAGGGGAGAAAATTCAGGACGAGAACTTAAGAGCATTGCTTTATCAATAGTCATTCCGCCGCGAAGATTGCTCGACATGAGTTGAAGAAAATCAGGAAATACATCTTCAATTTTTTTTATGCGCGCACTTTCCTTTAAGTTCGCAATTACGTACAATATAATAATAAATGCGATTCCAGAAAAAAGAAAACCACCTAGAGAATAAATGGTGCTCCGATATACTAATAAAAGGATCACTCCCACTGACAAACCTACAACAATACTCCGTAGTATGTTCTTTTTTAATTGTAATTTTTTTGTATATTCCATTGTTATTGCAATAGTGAAGGCCTCCTCGATTTAACTATTCCCAAAAAAACAATTTGTATAAGAATATCAAAAACAAATAGCCCCATAAATAACGTAATAATCATGGCGCGGGGTAAATTAATCATTGACGAGATAATAGTCAGAAAAGTTATTGACAATGCAGGAATGATAATGGCAATGAGCATATACATCACTATTAAAGGATTGAGGGTATTCCCATAGTTTTGTATCTGTATTATTTGTTCTTCGTTTAACGTTTTAACACTTTCTTTAATAACGATCGATATATCGCTTCCTGAGCGCATGCCATTGCTTATCTGCCAGAGCGAACGCCTAAAAAAGACTGAAGGATTTCTTTTTCCCAGTTCATCTAAAACCTCTGATTCGGGTTCTCCGGCATTAATCTGCCGGACCGCTCTTTTGAATTCAGAGCTTAATTCTCCATAATCGGCGTCAGAAATATTTGTAAGAATAGTAAAAAGAGGAACCCCTGAATTGAGTTGGATCAAAATGTCCTCTAAAGCTAATATAAGGTTTTTTTCAATATCTCTTTGTTTTCTTGAAACATAAATCACTGGGTAAATCCTTTGGCTGAAAAAAACAAATAAAGAAAATAGTAAAGCGACTGCAAATCCGTAAACAAAAAAAAGATCAACGTGAAGAAAGATAAAAATAGTCGTTGATAAGACGAATAAAATAATGAACGAAATAGTGAAACTTCGTAAACAAATTCCAAGATATTCTTCACGGGTTATATCTATACTCGCATTTGTCAAATACTCCTTTAAAGATGATTCCTTTTTATATTTTAGCCGAGATGAAAAAAATTTAGATTTTTTTTTCAGTTTGTCAATACTTAAGAAAGTAAAAGGTATTTTAAACTTCATCGTCTGTGATTAACCATAAAATACAGGTGCAGTTCCATCACTATTTTTTATTTTATTAATCTCATTTTTTGAAATCATAGTTAATAGGTGTTCTTTATCAGTATAATAAAGGTTCATTACTTTTCCGATCTCTTGCAAACTTCTCAACTTATTCTTGATCAGCCACTGAAGAATCTTTTTTTTATCTTTCAAATTATTGTCTAAATCGTCTTTTGACATGCCCGTTATCCTCGCTATATCTTCAAAAAAACGTGAACTTTCGCTATGTTGTACTAACGTATCGTTTTCACTCGACCAGCGATAGAGAACATTGGCAGTTGCACCTTCATCATTTGAATCAAATTCTGCAATTTGAAAAATTCTTCGAATACCTTTTCTTCTGTCTCGAAACATGACGACGTTCAGATTTACAGCTTTGAGAAGATTATGAGGGACGTTTATCGGAGGATTCGTCAATCGTGCAATTGTTTCTGTTGCAGAATCTGCATGAAGCGTTGCATAGACACTGTGGCCAGTATGCATTGCTTCAAACAAAACCATTGCCTCTTCTTTTCGTCTTATTTCACCTAAGATTATTCTATCCGGCCTCATCCTCAAGCAATTTATGAGTAAATCGAGCATTGATACTTCCCCTCTTCCTTCAGGATTAGATGTTCTCGTAACGAGGGGACACCAATACAAAAATTCTGGGAGCATAAGTTCTCGCGTATCCTCAACGCTGATAATCCGATGATTAGGCGGGATAAAGGGCATGCACGAATTGAGAAACGATGTTTTTCCCGATGCAGTTCCTCCCGAAATAATAATGTTCATTTCATATTCAATGCCAATCCAGAGGAGTGTTGCTGTCTCTAAATCACACGTTTTATTTTCTATCATATCCACGATAGTGTAGGGGTCGCGGGCAAATTTTCGAATAGTTATGGTGTTTCCTTTGGTACTAATCGGGTAGAGGATCGAGTTAACTCTATCTCCTGAAACAAGATGCGCATCGAGTAATGGAGTAAGAACAGTTATCTGTCTTCCAACACGTCGCGCGATTATGCTCGAATAATTTACTATTTCTTCTTCTTTACCCATATGTATATTAGTTTTAATCCAACCGTATTTCTTATGATAGACTCGAATGGGCTCTTTCGACGATGGAATAACAATTTCTTCAAGTGAAGGATCATGAACCAAAAATTCTAATTCTCCGAGTCCCAGCATATCCTGCATGAGTTTCCCGACTAAAAACTCTTTAATTTCCTGTTTTACATGAGGTAACTTTGTTTCAATAAGGTTGTCCGCATCTTTCATAAACCTACTTTTTATTTTGTTAAATGCCGTGGGATCTGTGATCTCTTTCATACCAATGGTCGTAATGGAAACAAGTTCGTTACGCACATCTTCTAAAAAAGTCGCTGTCGCGATGGAAATTTGTGGAACGTAAATTCCGTAAAAAATGCCCGTTTCTTCTTTAGTAATCTCTACTTTAATTTTAGCTTTATCAACTACAATTTCATACTGTTCTATGACTTTTTTGTTTTTCTCAACCTGACGAAATTTTCTATCAGATAATTTCTTTGAAGCATATTTACTTTTTATCTTTTTATGAGGC
>JAHFLI010000146.1 GCA_023255615.1 Candidatus Woesearchaeota archaeon | reverse complement strand
TTTTCTTTTGCGTGCCCGATATGCAATAAACTGCTTATCTTTCTTCTGGGAATAACAACTATCACTACCTCTATTGAACCACTACGTCCAGTATTTGGTACTCTAAGCATTCTTCTTTTAGGATTTGCAGTCGTTGAGAAGGGGAAAGGCATTTTCTGGAACACTATTTGAAAGCAAACTTAATGATGTCAAGATTGCAGGATTTATGCACGATACACCATTCTTCACATTGTTGGCAAATCTTTTTTGAACGAAAGAGCATCTTACACCGTGAGCACTGATAACATACTCCTTCTTTTTTAATGATTTTTTTAACCATGGATGTACTTATCACTCTCTCCTTTTATTCTTTTCTTAACTCTTATAAATGTTTAACATTAAGACGCTTCTATGATACCCCGACAGCATAAATTCCATCCGATGCTTCTTGTTTCCATTGCGTTTTTTTCGTTTCTGTTAAACCTATTCTGGGAAGTAATCCATGAATCCTTTTTGTACAAGACCCATATGATGCCATCATTCTCACATCCTGTTGTTATTCTTTACGCGACACTTGTCGACACTTTTTACATTGTATTGGTGTACGCTCTTGTCGCCCTCTTTTTACGAAATGGTATCTGGGTTAAAAAAATGCCTATGAATGCAACTTTACTTTTCTGCGTCGGCGTATTCATCGTCTCGCTTCTGATTGAGGTTCGTGGTGTGTATATCGTTCATTCATGGTCATATGATTCCATGATGCCAACACTTTTTGGAATTGGAATTTCCCCAATGCTTCAATTAGTCACAACGGGAATTCTGTCATTGTGGCTGACAAAAAAACTTATGAGATCAGTAATCTAAAGGACTTAATTGACCTTCTCTTCCAACGAAACATATATAACACCCCTTCTACCCCCCACATTCTATGAACTATGATATTATCGTCGTTGGCTCAGGTTCTGGTGGGCTACGAATCGCAGAATCAATGAACAAGTCTGGATTTAAGGTCCTTCTTATCGATAAATATGAAGATAGCATGGGTGGAGATAATGTTAATTATGGAAGTATTCCCAGCAACGCGTTGATTCACATTTCTCGTCTTGTTCATGCCGCTCAACAGGCAACTTATTTTGGATTGAAAGAAGAAGGAAAAATTGATTGGAAGCGTGTAACTGATTACATTACTCAAAAAAAGAATATCATCCGTGAACATGAACATGCAGACTACTTTAGGAAGCAAGGGATTGATGTTGAAATTGGCAGCGTCCGTTTTGTTTCTCCAGACACGATTGAAGTCTCGGAAAAAATACATTCAGCAAAAAAAATTATTCTTGCGCCAGGATCAACCTCAACAATTCCCAACATTAAGGGAATAGAAATTGTGCATTATCTGACGAATGAAACCATCTTCAACCTTGAAGAACTTCCAGAAAACGTAGTGGTGATTGGTGGAGGTCCACGAGGAGTAGAGTTTGCTCAAGCGTTTCGTCGTCTAGGATCAAACGTGACTCTTGTTCAACGAAGGCCTCATTTTCTCCCACGTGAATCTCCCGAGATTGCTGACATTCTCATGAAACAACTTCTTCTTGAAGGAGTCAAATTAATGTTTAACACGACCCCTATTGAATTTTCTTCGCCACATGAACTTCTTGTTCAGGAAAAAAATGGAAAGAAATCTGTACTTCCATTTAATGCATTGTTGGTATGCACTGGTAGAGCTCTCGCGATCGATGGTCTTGGACTAGAAAAAGCAGGAATTCAAAAAGAAGGAGAGAATATTAAAGTAAATGAATACTGTCAAACAACAAATAAACAAGTGTATGTTTGTGGTGATGCCACGGGAGCCTATCTCTATACTCAAGCAGCCGAGCTTCATGCAGACATTATCATGAACAATTTTTTCTCACCAAAGAAATTAAAATGTTCTTACGACACGTTTTCCTGGGTGACGTTTACTGATCCAGAGATTGCAACATTTGGATTAAATGCGATTGAGCTCAATAGACGAGGAATTCCATACAAAACGATTCGTGTTGAATTCTCAGAAGATGATCGTGCAATAGTCGATAATTATACCAACGGCCTTCTTCTCCTTTACGTTTCAAAAAATAAAATCATTGGCGGGTCTATGATCGGCAGAAATGCAGGAGAATTAGCGCAAGAATTAATCCTTGCAAATGCCTGCGGATTACCCTTGAATGCATTTTTCCACAAAATATATCCCTATCCCACTGGTTCTCGAGTCAACAAAAAAGCATTCGCAAAACATGTCGAATCACAATTAACACCGATAAAAAAGAGATTATTGAAGATGATGTATTAACATTACGTTCTTAAAGATAGGTCAATTTCCCTCATTTAGCATGGTTATCTACCTTCCAGTCGAAACTACTTTCCCTCCTGGTTTGATTATTAGGGGGATTCATGGGAGTTCATCTACCCTTGAAAAATATTCTTTTCAGCTAAGACCTCTGGATCCGCCCAATCTTTCAGATCCCTATCTTGTTGCTGCATCCTTTTCGTATCAGAGAAAAAAAGGCGAAATACGTTTTTGGCCCGGTTTTGATACCTATCGGACTGATGATTCAGATCATACATCGTTTGCATATATTCATCGAACAATTTTGAGAGCGGAAAGCAGAAGAATGGGCATTCCGCCAAATAGTCTTATCGATATCGTGGATACAAAATCAAATACTCTCTTCGGATACCGCGAAGCAGGAGATGAGGAGAACCGTATTCTCGAATTTATTACACGACATATTTTAAATGAAATTCACTCGATCGGCTTAGCAGGAGTAGTGTATCTTTCAAACGATAGTCCTCAAGTAAGAAGGGTTTATCGATGCGATGTTGTCAATCATCCGACGCGACAGAGCTCTTTTGTTAATAATCCTCAATCAACTGGATAAATGTTCGCAAACCAATTCCTGTTCCGCCTTTTTTCTTGTATGGTCTATCGGAAGGAGCCCACCCGGATGCACCAATATCTAAATGCACCCATGGCGTTTTCTCGACAAAAGTTTGGAGAAACAATCCTGCGGTAATCGTTCCTGGACCAAAAGCCTCTTTGGATATATTACGAACATCTCCAATATCTCCTTTGACGAGATCTTTGTAATCCTCGTATAACGGAAGCTCCCACATCATTTCGTCAGTTTTCTTCGATGCATTGAGCATCTGTTGAACAAGATCGCTGTCTGATCCCATCAATGCGACAATGTCATATCCTAATGCAATAATACTTGCGCCGGTTAATGTCGCAATGTCGATCATCGCTTTTGGCTTGAAATTTTTTTCCGCATAACTTAACGCATCCATCAACACTAATCGACCTTCTGCATCAGTATTCCA
>JAHFLI010000145.1 GCA_023255615.1 Candidatus Woesearchaeota archaeon | reverse complement strand
CGATCCCCACATCATATTTGAACAAATCTTGGTCTCCAGTTCTTTCATCAGAAATTGCAATCGTAAGTCCTTTATTGAGGAAAGCCAACTCCCGTAGTCGAGAGCTCAGCACATCATAATTAAAAGTAATATCGGGAAAAATTAAATGATCAGGAAGAAAAGAAATGCTTGTCCCTGTTCCAGATGCTTGTCCCACAACTTGAAGTTGAGTAACTGGTTGCCCACGCTCATATTCCTGACGATAAAGAGAATTATTTCGTTTTATCCCGACAATAAGTGATTTTGAAAGTGCATTAGTACAGGAAATACCAACCCCATGTAATCCACCCGATACTTTGTAGATTTTTTTATCAAACTTACCACCTGCATGAAGTTTTGTCATGACCACTTCAAGGGCAGGAATGTTAAATTTAGGATGAATATCGACGGGAATTCCCCGTCCATTATCGACAATAGTAATAAATCCCGTTTTGTGAATGATAACATCGATTTTATCACAGTAACCAGCCAATGCCTCATCAATGCTATTATCAACAGCCTCTTCTACAATATGATGAAGACCTTGAGATCCCGTGCTCCCAATATACATTCCTGGACGTTTCCGTACCGCTGAAAGTCCGCCAAGTACTTGGATATCTTTTGCATCATAACTGTCTTCGCTCATATCATGCTCCGTGTTATTGACGTAAATTTCATAAAAATAACGATAACCACGGTAAAATTTAGGGGACTATTCTTTATAAATCTTGCGTTACAGAAAGAAGAACTTCTCCGACGGAAAAAATCCTCTTTTTGCGTTCTTCTTTTTCTACACCGATATCTTTAAATATATACCTCTTCTCGTTCTATATAGGGGGTATATGTGTAAAAACGTAGCATGACCGAGCAACGAAAATTAGTGGCATTTGGAAAATCTTCTTTCATAATCTCATTACCAAAAAAATGGATCAATGAAAATAATCTAAAAAAAGGAGATCATATTGTCGTTGAAGAAGGCGAGACAGATTTAATCCTTCGAACATCACAGAAAGAAAAACAAGAAACACAACGAAAGACAATTATTGATACGAAAGAGAAAAATCTTGCGTCTATTCGCGCAGAGATTGTCGGTGCCTATCTGAATGGTGTTGATATCATAGAGATTCTTTCCAATGATTTGGAAACACGCTTGCCTGAAATCAAAGAGATACTTCGTAATCTTTCAGGATTAGAGATTATGGAACAGACTTCAACTAAAATGATTGCAAAAGATATTTTAAATCCAAAAGAGGTTGAGATTCACTCTATTATTCGACGTATGGATGTCATCGTGCGTTCGATGATCGACGACACCCATCGTTGTCTTCAAGAGAAGAACAACTTAAAAAAAGAAACTATCGTTGGAAATATTCGACAACGAGATGAGGATATTAATCGACTCTATTTTCTTTCCAATCGTGTCATCAAAAATGCACTTTCACATCCTGCGTTTGCCCGTACTCTTCAGATGTCAGCATGGCAGCTGCATAGTGCAGCGTCCGTTATTCTCCTTCTTGAAAAAATTGCTGATCGCCAGAAAAGAATTGCTAAGTTAAGCATGGTATCAAAATTACTTCCTAAATATTCTGCTGAACTGATATTGATCTTTGCGGAGATGAAAGAAAAGTATTATGGAGTAATGAAGTCTTATTATACCAATAATGTTTCACTCGCATTTTCCATTGAAGTTACCAATAAAGATCGCATTGAACGATGTAACAACCTGCTTAAGAAATGTGAAGACGCAAATACGGCACGTATCATAGAAAACCTCAATGGCATGACAACATCAATAAAAAACATTTCTCGTATCGTTATTGGATTACAAGATTAATATCCCTGAAAGAGAATCTTTTTTCCTTTATGTAGAACGGTTCTTGTCTCATGTGATTTCTTCACTTCTCCAACGATCTGTGCATTCTTGACGACCGACAAAATCTCTTGAACATCCTGAGAATCAGAAATGATGAAAAATCCCATTCCCATATTGAACCGCGTGTACATCTCTTCATCAGAAAAACCAGACTCTTTTTGCAGAAGAGAAAAGATGGGCTGAGGTTCAAGTGGAGCATTAATTGAAAATTCGACTGGTTGATGAATTCGATTAAAATTCTTTAGTCCAAACCCAGTGTTGTTAATCCCCATGACTGAAAAAGTAGAACTTACTTTTGCCATGTCTTTGGTGTAGATTTTTGTTGGTTCCAACAACCAATCTCCAATCGATTTCCCTTCAAAATCGTCTTCTAAAGTAAATTTTCCTTTATACATTCTTCTAAACTCTTCGCGTTCCTCAAATTCACCTTTCAGCAGATTAAGACGAATATCGGTATATCCATTCGAATGAGGACCTGAGCTAGGCAGTGCAATAATTTTATCGTCCACTTTTACGGGACCCGGCATCTTCTTTTTATCAATAAATCCAATCATGCATCCAGCAATATCAAAACCCATTCCCTTTTGTATTCCTCCCAAGAGTTCATCAACCGACGCAGTTTCTCCCTTTCCCATATTCAAGCGAATAGGTGATTGGAATATTTTCGATGCTTCACAATAATCAAGACCGTTTACTACCCCCTTCATGATCTCTCCAGCATGCTTATGCATTCCTGATTGCGCAGCAAAGTAGTTCATAAAAAGAAAAGGCTGAACTTGTCCCAATGTTGCAAGATCATTCGCATTCATCGCAACAAGATCTTGACCAATCGTATCAAATTTCTGCAACGCAGAAGCAATAAGCAGTTTTGTCCCTACTCCATCGGTGGCAGATGCGCAATAATGGGAGGGAAACAACGAATTCTCAAAAAGTTCACAAAACATTCCTTTGCTTGATGCAACTACATTTTCTTTTAATGACTCAGGGATAGCTTTTTTTATTGCAGACACGGCTGCTGATTCTCTTCCTTGATAATCTCGATCTGATGATTTCATAATCTCAGTTTGAGTTTCTTTTTCCACTCTGCACAAACGCGTTCTGTTTTTTCGATTGACTTTCCAATGTATTTTTCAGGATTCCGCAGTATGCTCAGATGATAAGAAGAGAATTTATTAAGGTATGGTCTCATCGAAGGATCATGCGTAAGCAAATCAATAACATTCTCCCCTGTTTTTTGAGATTCAAGAGTAAGTTTTCTCACATATTCATGAGCATCGGGATGTCGATGATACGCAAGAAGAATGTAGAGGGGTTCTGCAATAATAAACTCTCTGTTTAATGCAAAATTCTTTTTCAAATTCTTATGATCAACGACTAATTTTGACATGGTCCTATTCAACCTTTTCACAGACAATGTAAACCCTGCAAGAATTTCTGGAACAAAT
>JAHFLI010000038.1 GCA_023255615.1 Candidatus Woesearchaeota archaeon | reverse complement strand
ATGGCCGCTTGTTTTGAAATGCTTTTTTGATTTATGTCCGGGAATCATCACTTTATTAATTAACCTCTCAACAATAAAAACTCTGCTTTTATGAAACCTATTTTTTGCACTTCTTCCCCCAGTTTTTGGAACGATTCGTGAATCTAACGAGATATATCTCTGTAATCCTGCGTCTTGAACCTGAATTCCTTCAGTAGACCATCTATTGAATGCTTTAATCATTTTCTCGCTTTCTCCAATTTTCCAGAAAGAAGCCCAATAAGAGACTGGCCATTAACTTTGATCACTTGCCATCTCACTCCAGGAATATCTCCCTTTGAGCGACCCATCTTTCCACCAATACTTTCAATCATAACTTCATCGTGCTCATTAACCAGTTTTGTTGCTCCATCTCCCGGTAAAAATGCAGTTACTTGCTTCCCATTTTTAGTAAGCTGAACACGGACACATTTCCTCATCGCAGAATTTGGCTGTTTTGCCTCTAGCTGAATTTTCTCAAGTATAATTCCAGTACCTTGAGAAACTCCTCCAAGAGGATCTGATTTTTCCTTAAGTTTGAGAACGCGCTTGGTATACCACTTATTACTCCATCGAGCTCGAGCTCTTCGCTTTGAAAGTTTCTTACCAGCACCTAGACCCTTTGATTTCTTAGACATATGTTCGAGAATTTTCCATCCGTTTTTAAATCTTTTGTTACGTAACCTTTATTTCTTTGATGGGGAAAAAACGTGCGATGATCGATTGAATAGAGTGGAGACGAGATCTATCCCTCCCGATGATCATACCTCTCGTTTTTGCATCTTTTCCAGTTATAACTAATGTTCCCTCCTCTTGGTTCACTCCGAGAGGTACAAGAGGATAGAGTAAGGAGCAAACAAACTCTTCAATATTATCACTGAACTCCACAACTCGAATAGGTTTTTTAATTGTGCCTTCTATTCGCTTGATATGAGAACCATTTCTTCCTATCGCCTTACCCATGTCTCCCGGCTCAATGACGAACAATAATGCTTGATCTTGTTCCACGCAATCTTTCACTCGAGCGCCAGTGAGACTCTCAAATAGAGAAATAAACTTCATCAAATTAATATCGTAAACGCGCTTCTCCATGCATTAGCTCTTAAGAATCCCGAGAAGTGATACGGGAAACGGTTTTCTGCATAATGTTCCTAACTCTTGGTTTGTCAAAGAAACAGGAAATGTCTCAATCTTTTGTAATCCCGCATACCGATGCAAAAGAGTCTTTGTCTGATCAGAACAATTTGAGGTAACCAACACAGATTCAAGTTTTCCTCTCTTTAATAACTTAAAGCATTGCTCTCTTCCCAAAACAACTTTCTTTTCCTGTAATATTTTCTTTATCTCTTGGTTATCAAGTTTCATTTTTGTCTCTTTATACGCAATTTAGGTAATCCCGTTCCTATCGGAACAGGTTGATTAATCATAACATTTTCAACAACTGAATTGAGATTGTCAACTTCTCCAATCAAGCTCGCTTGAATGATATGCTTAATAGGTGTCTCAAATGAGGCTCGAGCAAGAACAGAAGACTTTTGACTCACAATTCCGTATCGAGTAATCCCTCGGACAACTCCTGAAGTGCACATGGTATCTGCGACGAGCATAATGTGTCGAACGTCAACATTTAATCCTTGACTTTCAATAACTTTAAACACTTCATCGATAATTGCTTTCCTGGCAGCTTCAATTCCTAATACGCCTTCAATCTCGAAAATGTCGTTTGTTGTCGTCCGTGTCGCATCGACTTCTTCCATTTCAAGGATATCCTTCAAATTTGAACCAGCGGTGATAATAATATACTCATCATCTCGCTTGACAGGCAACACTTGAGTAACTCCTTTAACGCCGCTCATATGAACCGTTTTCACTTTTTCTTTCATTTTGTAGAGATCATTTAATGTGGTCTCCTTACTCTTCGCTTTCAAAGAGATTTCCACACCTTCCATCTTTACGTTGTAGTTCTTGACGGATTTCTGAAGTGTCTTAAGCACAGTCGCTTCCGTGAGTTCAATTTCACGCATCTTATCTTTACTGAGCACAATCTTTAATGAATTATCAGCAATATCGATAGAAATTTCTGAAACAATATCTCTCAATCGATTCCCTTTAATAGCGAGCGCTAACTTCCTAATATTATTATCTCCTTTGTTGTATGGTTTTTTAAGATAAATCTCCATCATTGGAGTCGTCAGTGATTTTCTACCATCAAGGATTTCAATAATACGTGGCAGACCCATGGTAACATTCATTTCAGCAACTCCTGCAAAGTGGAATGTGTTCAAGGTCATTTGAGTTCCGGGTTCTCCAATAGATTCTGCAGAAACCAAACCAACTGCTTCTCCAGCCTCAACTTGCGAATTCTCAAATTCTCTCACACATTCATCAAGAACCTTTTTTAATTTTGAATCGGAAATATTTTCAGGGACACTTTCTTTCACTTCATCAATAATCTTTTTTGGAAGTTTGGTTGAATATTCGGTATACATGCTCATGTTTTCACCTAAACAATATTACTAATAATGCGTTTAACATTAATTTTTCCATTTTCAGATTTGGATACGTCGATGCCGTCCTCTCCATAAGAGAATTGAACAATTTTTCGAGAGGAATCACGAATGGTACCATCATATTCAGCTCTCAAATCTTGCATTGCGTTTGCCAATCTTCTATAGAGATATCCTGATTTTGGAGTTCTCAATGCAGTATCCATTAAGGAATCTCGTCCGGTCATCGAACCGAAAAAGAACTCTGCAGGGGTTAATCCCGTTTTAAATCCATTACGAATAAATCCTCGTGCAACAGGACTTAAATCTCCTTTTTTGAACATCGACAACGTACGTTGGTTAAATCCATTATCGATACGTTTCCCTCTCATTGCTTGCTGTCCTACACATGCTGCCATTTGAGCGAGGTTGAGTAAATTACCACGCGCTCCAGATTTAGCCATAATCATCGTATGGGAATCTTGGCGTGCAGTATTTGAAACAATTTCACCTGTCTTATTTCTCGCTTTATTGAGTACTTCCAAAATCCGAAGCTCAAGTGTTTCCCTCAACGTTTTTCCCGGGAACGAATCTAACTTATTATTTTGATACATCTCAATAAGACCCTTTACTTCTTCATATGCATCATCAAGACTTTGCTTGATTTCATTCTTTCCATTTTCTGGAAGATCAGTATCTGAGATCCCTGTTGAAAATCCTTTTCTAAATAATACTTCAATACCTAAACGGAAAATTTTACCAAGAAAATCAATAGAAAAATCTTTCCCATACTTTTTATGAATAGTTCGGAGAAGAAGTCCAGAACCTTCACCCAAAAGATTTCTATCCATGACTCCTTCGATAAGTTTCCCATCTTCAATGGTAGCGTGTTCATCTTTAAAAGAGAAATCTTCTGGAATAACAACTGAAAAAACTTCCTTTCCCGTCACCATCTCCTTCTTAGGTAAGCGTGAAAAATTGGTAATACCGACGGCCATCAAAAGATCGATAGCCTCTCCTCTGCTAACAGTCAGATTTTTCGTCAGAATATAATTTCCTGAAATAGCATCCTGTACACAACCAATAACGCTTAATCCATAACGAGGAGATATTAACTGAGTCTGAACTTCCATTAAAATCTCTGCTTCCGCACGAGCTTCCTCCGTCTGTGGAATGTGAAGATTCATTTCATCTCCATCAAAATCTGCATTGTATGGATTACAGATTGCGGAATTTAATCGAAGGGTTCTTCCAGGAAGCACGCGAACACGATGACACATCATGGACATTCGATGAAGACTCGGCTGTCTGTTGAAGATCGCAACATCACCATCCATAAGATGACGTTCCACAACATATCCTGGCTGAAGCTCTTCCAACGCACTCTCTTTAGTCTCATCAGTAATCTTCTTTTTCTTTCCATCAGGTCTAATAATATAATTAGCTCCAGGGTATATTTCGGGACCATTCTGAATGAATTTTTTCAAAAATGCAGTATTCCATTCATTGACACGCTCAGGAATAGTAAGTTTCATCGCAATCTCTCGAGGAACACCAACATCATTCAATTCAAGCATGGGATCAGGAGAAATAACTGTTCTTGCGGAAAAGTTCGTTCTTTTTCCTGCTAAATTATGACGAATTCTTCCTTCTTTACTCTTAATTCTCTCACTAATGGTTTTCAACGGTTGTCCAGATCGATGGCGTGCGGGGGGTAATTGAGGCAATGAATTATCAAAAAAAGTAGTTATATGATATTGAAGCAAATCCCACAAATCTTCAATAATAATTTCAGGTGCTCCCGCGTTAATATTTTCGAAGAGTCGTTGATTAATTCTAACGATATCTCCTAATTTGTGAGTGAGATCATCTTCACTTCTCTCCCCCGATTCAAGAGTAATAGATGGTCTCATGGTGACCGGTGGAATGGGCATAACGGTAAGCACCTCCCACTCAGGTCGGATACTGGTGGAATTAAGACCGAAAAGTGAAAGATCTTCATCAGGAATTTTCTCTAATCGTGCACGGATATCAATCGGAGAAATTCTTCTTTCAGCTTCCATAAACGTTGTTGGCTTATCAAGCGTCACTTTTTGTTGTCTTGCTTTGCAATGGGGACATTTTGCAATCCCTGCAGCAGAGACTGATTTATGGGCTTTCTTTTTTTCTGCAACTTCCTCTTCCTCTCCTTCAACAGCATCAACTACTTTTTCTGCTTTTGTTTTTGAAACTAAAGCGCGCCCACATTCGCGGCATGTTGATCGTAAGAGTTTCAAAATGACCGGAACAAAATTAACATGAATAATAGGACGAGCTAATTCGATATACCCAAAATGCCCGACACATTCCTTCAGCTTTGAGCCGCATGTTTTGCACCGTAACCCCGGATCAATAACTCCAAGACGAATATCCATTAACCCACCATCAACAGGGTATCCTTCTCGATCATAAAGCTCAGGAGTAACAATTTTGGCAGATGCCATCTTTTTGATCATCTTTGGAGAGAGAACAGAAAAAATAAGACTTTTCACTTGTTTATACACATATTCTTCTTGAGGTTCAATTTTCTCAAGCTTCTTTTCCTCTTTGACTACTTCCTGAACTTCTTCTTTTGATGGTTGGTTTTCTTCTTCCATGTTAATATTTGTTCTCCAATACAAGTTTCGGATATATTCCGAGAGACTTAAATTCATCTAAGATAAGTTTGAATGCATAACTGACTTCGATGCTCGAAATCTCCGCACTATCTCCACAAATCGGACAATAACTACGTTTCTTAAAATCATCTCGCACAGCAATAATGCCGCATTCTTCACACACAGGAACAATCGTTCGATCAGAATCAAATCTTTCTTTAAGCAATAAGGATGCTCCGTGAGCAACAAACGTATCTTTTTCCATCTCTCCCAAACGTAACCCCCCTTCTTTTGCACGTCCTTCTGTTGGTTGTCTAGTTAACAACTGGATCGGACCGCGAGCGCGGGAGTGAAGTTTATTTGCAACCATGTGCTTTAATTTGAGATAGTACATATCTCCTATGAAAATCTTTGCCTGGTACATCTCACCCGTTAATCCATTATACATCGTTTCCATTCCATTTTCTCGAAATCCCAGATCCATTAATTCTCTTCTCAACTGATCTTCAGGTTCAGCGTCAAAAGTTGTTCCATTAATAGTTCTTCCAGCCAAGGATCCAACTTTCCCAGCGACCATCTCAATGAGGTGAGCAATCGTCATACGAGAAGGAATTCCATGAGGAGAAAAAATGATATCAGGAACAATTCCGGATGCACTAAACGGCATATCGGCGAGAGGAACAATAATTCCAACGACCCCTTTCTGACCGTGTCTACTCGTGAACTTATCTCCAATCTCTGGAATACGCTCATCACGAACTCGCACTTGAACAAGTTTGTTTCCTTCCTCTGATTCTGTAATTAAAACGAAATCAACAATTCCCTGTTCTCCGTGCTTTGCGGACACAGAACTTTCTCTTCTCGTTGAAGAAGCAAGATTATATTCATCGAGGGAAGATAAGAATCGCGGAGGAGATGTCTTTCCAATAATAACATCTGCTTCTTTAAACTTAGCTTCAGGATAGATAATTCCATCCTCTTCTAAAAATCGATAATCTTTTTCACTTTTATATCCTTTGACTGTTTTATCAGGAATAGATATTTCGTCGATAAGTCCACCAGCATATCGAAGTTCTTCCGCAACAGATGGTCTAAAGTAAGATGATCGTCCTAATCCACGATCAATCGATCCCTGATTTAAAATGATTGCGTCTTCCATATTGTACCCTTTGTAACTCATAATGGCAATAACCATATTTTGTCCCGCAGGATGTTTAGCATATCCTGAGATTTCGTTCATAACTGTTTCAACAAGAGGCAGCTGAGGAGTATGAAGAACATTAACATCCATGTCCATACGAACAGAATAATTTGCGGCATAAAAACCAAGAGCCTGCTTTTGATTTTTCGAACCTGCGTTTAATCGTGTCGATTGATTAAAATTTCCATACGGCACAAGCGATGTAGCAAGTCCCAGCATAACAAGAGGACTAACCTCCATATGGGTGTGTTCCAACGTAAGATCTTGTTCGGTAAACGCAACGAAGCAATTTTCTTCTTCAGCCGCGTCCAAAAATTCTATGACTCCTTGCTTAATTAAATCAGACCACGAAATTTCATTTTTCTCTAATTGTTTAACATGCTTTTCGGTAAGAAGTGGTCTTCCATCTTTTACGACAATGAGAGGCCGACGAGCTCTCCCACGAGAAGACTCAACTTGGACTTCATCAATTTTTTCATTGTAATGAACATTGACGTTATTTGGAATAACTCCTTTTCTCCGTTCGTCCTTAATATGTTGAACAAACTGCCGTGAGTCGTCAACAGTTCCTGCAAATTTGCTATTGATATATACTTCTCCCATTATTTCACCGTTCTCAATCCCAAATTCACTAATGCTTTGAGATACTCTTCCTCTGGCATATCATCAGAAATACTACACAACAAGGAAAGGTTTTTTCTTAATCCAATATTCGTTCCTTCAGGAGTCTCAATCGGACAAAGTCTTCCTAAGTGAGTGGGATGCAATTCTCGTGCTTCAAAGTTTTCTTGTGAAGCGGATAAGGGACTAACTACTCGTTGAAGATGGCTTTGAGTTTCAAGGAAATTCAATCTCTGAATACGTTGACTGATTCCTTTTCTTCCCCCAACCCAATTTCCAGTTGCCATTGAAGAATAAATTCTCGACGTAAGCAATTTATCGCGAATAATGACCTTTATCGTGGGGAATTTACCACGTTTCACAATTCTCTGAAAATTATAGAGAAGATCACCGATGAGGACTTTAAGATTAACTCGAATGAGATCTGCCATGAGATCGCCACTCATCTTTAATCTCTTGTTCATATAATGATCTTTATCATCAAAATCGACTTCACCATTCGCAACAAGAACGTAGCGTTTCAACATCTTGCACAGATTGTGAGCTTTGGTCATTCTTGCCTGAGGAGCGCTCCCTAAATGAGGAAGAAGATATTTATCAAGAATTTCTTTCATTCGTTCGAGCCTGATCTCTTTTGACTGAGTAATTCCAATGCGTTTTGCAACATAATCAAGTGCATCTTCTTCGTTCTTTATCTCGGCAAACTCATAAAGATTAATCAGTAATTCATCAAATTGACGATCTTCACTCACAAATTTCATAATATCAGAATCCTTGATAAGACCTAGAGATTTTATGATGACAATAATAGGGATATTCTGGACACGGGTGAACGTAAGGTAGAAAATTCCTTCTTTTGATTTCTCAATCGTATGGGGGATTTTAAAAGATCCTTTTTCAGAAAACATTTTTCCGACAACATCATTCCCTGACTTCTCACAAAGGAAGCGATTAGGAGCAAGATCCTCAATGTTGATCAAGACTTTTTCAGTTCCATTGATGATAAAATACCCCCCAGGATCATCAGGATCTTCATTGTGAGTAATCAATTCTTCTCGAGACATTTTATGAAGATGGCAAGAATTTGATTTGAGCATTATGGGGAGGTTTCCGATCTGAGTGGTAAATGATTCTCGTTGCACATCATTAATATGGGCGCTCACTTCAATAAAGATGGGCGCAGAATAGGTAATTTTTCGTAACCGAGCCTCGGCAGGAAAAATCTTCCTTTTACTCCCATCAGCTTCGGTAATCTCGGGCTTGGTTACCCAGATTTTATCAAAACGTATTTTGAAATCATCAACATTCTGAGGAATGATTGTTGGAACAATTTCCCTATTCTCATCGACAATCTCTTGCAATTCCTTTTCAACAAGAAAATTAAACGAAGCAATATTGGAATCAACAAAGCTCGGCTCTTCAAAATATTTCTGAATAAGAACTTTTCTCGCCTTAGACATCAATGACACCCCTATAAAAAACAGATTCTCCTGCGGTGGGACTTTTCCTAAGAACTTTAATCATATCTCCGACTTTAGGATGTAAATGTTTAATCGCAGGATCAGAAATACGAATTCGAGGGAGATCATCGAGGGTTACATTATAACTCTCTAAAACCTCTTTCTTCTCCTTATCACTCAACTTCGTATGCTTTGGAACCAATATGTGCTTTGTTATATCCACTTCCACCATTGTTGACCTCATGCAGTATGAGTGGGCCGGACGGGATTTCCGTGTATAGTTCGAACCCGCGACCACTCGATTACCTTATACCGTAAAAGTCGAGTGCTCTATTGCCCAGAGTTTTCTTCCAGGCTGAGCTACCGGCCCCTCTTTTTCGTTGAAAGGCTCCGTGCCATCCAAAACGCCCTGGTCGGGATTTTCAAAAGCTTCTGTCGCTGAATTACTTTTTGAACCCGAGTCGAAGCCTCGACAGGGCTTCATGATAGGCCAGGCTACACTACCAGGGCATTTCACGCGATACGCGAGCATATTCTTCTTTCTTTAGCTAAAACTAACTCATAAAGATAGCCTTTTGACTAAAGAAAGATTATTGCGCATTAGGCACTGAATCACCTTCTTATTTATAAAGATTTCGAATAAGTGTTTTAAAGATTGCACGGATCTTTTTGTCATGAACCAAGAAAATCCCGAGGTACGAGAACAAGCCTTATGCGCTGGACTTCTTGCGTTAGATTTTCAAATACTTTTGAGCAAGGGGTACCGAGAAATAGAAAGAAATGCAGATCTTAGCAACTCCCTTGGAGAAAGCGACCCTCCGCTGATAAGTCAAATAGTAATGGGAATTCATTTGGATCTCTCAGCAGGCATAGATCAAAATGTATATCGTAATCCTTCTCAATATCCTCTCAAATTAGTAATTGATAGAGAACGTTTTTTTATGTCAGACAATCTCTCCTTGATGACGACCCATGCAATGATGATGTACCCATAGATTTAGAACGTTGCGTTACTTGCGGAAATAATCGTTATATGATATCACCCGATAAAATCGGAAATAGGAATATTTATGTTGTTTCTGATCCACGAACATTGACGGTTGTTG
>JAHFLI010000144.1 GCA_023255615.1 Candidatus Woesearchaeota archaeon | reverse complement strand
ATCTTGCTCTCCTCAACTCTGTTGACGAATCTCTCCAAGAAGCGATGAACGCTCTCGGGGGCGATTTGCAAAAATATCTTGTTGAAGCAGAAAGCTCACGAGAAGCCGCACAACGACAAATGAAGGAAGGCAGTCCCATGAAGGAGTCCACCGAGGGAATCTTGACTCCTTTCGTCGGCATCTTCAAAGGATTTCAAGAAATTGGCGGAGCGTTTATCGGACCGATTGCCCTCAAAAAAGGTGGATCACGACAAGATGCATTTCTCAAACAGAACGCGAAAGGCAAGGCGGCTGGAATCGCAAAAGCACTCTGTTGGACACACTATAAAAATTTCAAAAAAGCACACCGATTGACGGCGTGGTGAGTCCTCCTCTCGAATATACTCCATAGATTTTTAAGTTGACCTTATTTGGGTGCTCGCGTGGCTGATGAGAATGGGAATACTGAAGAATTGAAGAAGCTCCCTCCTGATGAACGTATCAAGCGTTTGAAGAAAATCGAAGAAGATCGGAAGAAGAAAGAAGCTGAAGAAAAAAAGCTGCTTCAAGAAGCGCAAGAAGAAATTGTTGTTACTGAAAAGAAAAAGAAAGAACACGATGAAGAAGAGGAAAAGACACGAAACAAGGATCAACAAAGGACCGCGAAGAAAAACGACATTACAGACCTTGTTCAAGAAACAAACACGGGAAAAACGCTTGAAGAAAAAACAAAAGCATCTCGAGAAGAAGAGCTTGCACGTCAACAAGCCGTGTATGAAATTGCAAAGTCCCCCATTGACCGTATTCAGGAACGAATGAACGATATCACTTCTAAACGCTACCTCACCCATCATGACGAAGAATACCTTGGACTTCTGTACAAAGGACTCAACGTCATGGATGATCGAGGATACGCATCAGGACACAAACTCTCTCAGAACGAACAAGAGGAAATTAACCGACTGAAAGGAGAACTCAAGACGACGATGAAATATGGATTGCCGTTTTAGTGGGTTGATTATTTTTAGTTCAGTTGTTTTTGTAGCATTGCGATTATCTCTTCCGCACAGATATCCCAAAATTCAAGTATTTCTTTTGCCTGCATCGTTGTGACTCTAAAACCCCTGTAATTTGCATCATTTCTTATCGATTTGAATCGACTCAAATGTTGAAGCTTTGTTTTTTCGGTAAGCTCCATTTCTTTTAGGATGTTCATACTGATTTCGTGGTTTTTTGGTTCGTATCCGATGAGCCACCATTGTGCATCCCCTAGTTGTCTTATCGATTCGTAGGTTTCCCTGAAAATAAGAATCGAACTTTGTTCAGTAAGTGCAATGGTTTTAACAACGATCATGTTGGTTATTGCTGATTCAATCATTGATTTTATCCTTTCTTTATTTGGTGTTCTCTTTCTCAGCTGCTCTGCCCTTTCCCATTGTTCTATGACTTCTTTTTTCATGGGTTTACCTCTAAAAATCCCGACAGGACGATACCATTAGCGATATTGTTGAATACGTGTCGATCAACATTTTTTTTATTGAACAGATGGATTTGAATTCTTCTCCCCAAGCTTTTTTCAATCGACTCTCCGTGCGGTAGACTTATTGTTTTGTATTCTGAGATATCTTCTTTTTCTATAGCCAAGTCAATGTCTGACGTTGATAGATCTTCTCCATTTCGGAAACTACCAAATACAATGATTGCTTTTGGATTTCCAAACCCTTCATTAAGTATTTCTATCAGTCCGCTTAAATATAATCTTTGAAGATTCGTTAATATTTTCATTTTTAGAAATAAATCATTTTGCTGGTTTGCTTTAATCCGCCAGATTTTGCTCAGTTTGATGATCGTCACGAGATTTAACTTCATTAGTTCGTGGAGCAGTGGATTCATATGGGGTTTTGCTACCCCTGATTCTTTTGCCAGATCAGAGAGGCTAAACTCTTTTTCTGGATAACGCATCAGGATCTCAAGTAGATTTAGCCTCGAATTAGAAAAAAAGAGGTCATGGTACTTTTTTGTAACTTTCGGTATCATTTTGTAACGTACGTTACCTATTAGAACTATATAAGCCTTTCGTATCCTTTTCCCAATTTTTCTCCCTATGATTGTTTTGTCGCACTCTTGGGCGATTCATCTCCACTTTCTTTAAAAGCGTGGAAAACTAAATGGGTGGTATTGGAAAAGCAGTCTCACTGAGGAAAACAACATGGACTTTGGAAAACCAGCGCTAATGGATGACAAAGGTAGACCGCTCACAACTCCTTTTACAACTAAGGATATTGGAGTAACGATGCCTGAACAGGATCCGCAAGGAGGAAAACTGCTTTCGAATTTTACTCGCGCAGCCCGTCAAGGAACTTCGTCAGTACAGATTATGTTTAACGTGCCAAGCACGACTGCCGTTGGAGGAAGACCAAAGGCGTACGGGAAGGAAGTAAGACAACAGCTCCGTGAATTGGCTGCGGCGAATGGCGTATCGATTGTTGGATGCGAAATGCCCACGAGCACAATCACCAATCTCTCTGGATTGCACCAAAACGGATTCAGCGAACAAAAAAGACGAGAAGACATTAACGAAGTCAAGGATGCACTCCGCTTTTTGTCTGATGTGAACGGCGAGGGGGGAGTAGACATCGTTAGCTTTGAATATCCACGATCACAATTTGACGCAGATTGGAATAAAAAAATTGACGGGGTACCTGAATTTTCGGAGATACCTCACGAAAAAAAGATTGCAATTAAACACCTTGTTGATGATCGAACTGGACAGATATTTGCAGGCATACGAACCAATGAACAGTTCCGAGTTCCCCGGTATAAAACTGCAGAAGATGCAGCTTCTGAGGGAGAAATACACAAACAAAGACACAAACATAGTGATCATTTTTGTGACACTCGAGGAAACATACTTCTTGATAAAAATAATGAACCGCTTCGAGCGACTGACTGGGTCGATATACACGGAAATTTTATTGACCCGCTCGATCCGAAAAAGCTCAGTGAACGAGTGCCACTCTTTGATTCTGAACAAAAGATCTTCCAAAGCGAAAAACTATCGTGGGACTGGATGAAGGAACGACAACAAGAGTATGCCGAACGATTTGGATATAAGGGAACGCCTGAAGAACTTGCGGTGACCATTCAACTTTCAAACCAGTATCTCCAAGCACGAGGATCTGCGCGATTCCACTCTCATGATTATCCAGATTTAGTACGTCAACAAGAGCATCTGCATCATGAGCTTGCCAAACGTCAAGAAGAATTTGATTCGGCGACTCCCAACAAACGAGAGGAACTCAAACGGGAAATTGAACATTATCAAGCAGTGCTGAATCAAGCGACCAATCGAATCAGCA
>JAHFLI010000143.1 GCA_023255615.1 Candidatus Woesearchaeota archaeon | reverse complement strand
CTCTTCAAACGAGAGAACAAATTCAGGAGGCCGTTTCACTTATGGATGGAATCGGTATTTCTATTCCATATGAAGATTGGGAACTGACCATTTCCCCCAAACGCAATCCGTTGGACTCGTAATATTCCTTAAAGATCTCTTTCATCTTTTCTTGTGAGTGAATGCCTAATTCAAGAATCCGCTCAAATATGTTTCAATCACTTTGCTCTTCAGCGTGAATGTTTTTCGAATAATCTCTTTTCCTTCAGATAATCCGATTTTTGTTCCATAATAGTTAATTCCATTTCGAATATATCGTAGTCGATCAAAATCAGAAAACGGAAAAGAGGAATCAAGAGATCTCAATAATTCTCCAATGCAGATATGGGAGGTCACTTTATATCCTTTTGAAATGCAAACTACCTCAAGAACTTCTCGCAGCGAATCATATGCTAAAGAAACATATGCAGAAATAGTTGTCTCTGTAATTATTGCTGTCTGAACTGCAATTTCTTTGCTTCTTGCCATCTCGATGAGAGAACGGCTATGTTCATTATCGATCCGTGTTTTCTTAATAAATCCTTTTTGATAACAATCATCTAGATCCATTGTATTTCTCCTTGAATGATATGGCCGTTGACAATATTATTGAGTAAATGCTTGTTGGATATTTTCTTAATTGATGGAAACAGAACGATTTGAATTCTCCTATTTAATTTTTTCTCATATATATCCAGATGTGAAAATTTTTCGGATTTTTCGGAAATAATACACACATCGATATCACTTGTTTCCGTATCTAATCCATACGCGGCAGATCCAAAAAGAATAATGGGCGGTTTGAAATAGGTTTTATTGAGCTCTTCAATTAATCGAGAATCTTTTATTTTTCGTGTCAGATACCATACCTTAAGATCACGATACAGCTCATTATCCAGATTTGCTTTGTAGAATGTATAGATTCGTTGTTGTATCTCCTTCAGAACTCCTTGTTTTGACAATCTCTTTAGCTTCGTACTTGCGGTTGCCGGAGCGATATGAAGGAGACGTGCAACTTCTCTGACGTTTCGTTCCTTGCTTGGCTCTTCAAAGAATGGTCGTAAAGTGTTTAATTCTTCAAACATGTGTTTAAAAGAATGAACAAGTGTTTAAAAATGTTTCTATTCCTTACCTATCTCCTTCATCTTTTCTTCTGTTGAAGAATATTTCTTACTCTTTAATCCCTTTCTCTTTACTCAGAAATAATTTTATTCTTTCATGAAATTCTCGAGAGACCACGAGGGCGTCTTTCGCTTCTTTTTCTGAGATGATGAAAGCTGTACTATATTGATCACTATGTCGCAATTCACGATAATAGTCCAGCGTTTCAATCCATTTTAACTCAAGCTTTCCTTTTGAAGCGTACACTTCTTCAAGATAGCGGACGACAGCAACATGAGATTTTTCACGGAAACCGTCAGCAAAGAGAACTGCTCTACTCACATGAAAAAGTGCAAGATAACTGGTCAGAAGGCTCGAACGGAATGATTTTGCTTTGAATGTCTGCTCGGATTCTTTGAGCCATTGCTCTGATGTTCGTATACTTTCTATTGCCTTTTCAGATGAAGAGGGAATCCTTCTCAGCATTCCTTTCTCTATCATTTCATGAAGAGTAAAGTGCATTCTCGTCTCCATAAATAACGATTGATCCAAACGTGAGGGCGTAATAAAATAAAGGATCCTCTTTTTTTAACTGCTGTGTTTTTTCCTTCGTCAGGAAAATTGTTTTTGCGTTTGCGATATTATTCTTTATTTCTGTTGAGATCGCCATTGCGTTGTGGTCCTCTTTCATTGTAATCCATAGATCAATATCTGACGATTCCGTATTTGTCCCTTTCACCGCACTTCCATAGATCCCTGCACCGGTGATGTGCTTGAATTTTTTGAGGAAAGAAAGGTTTAATTGTGAAAGCGTAAGGAATATCCTTATTGATTTGAGATGATGTGATTGAATAAGGATATACTTTCTGGCGTATCTTTTCATCAATGCATTCTCAACCAGGGTATCGAAAAATTGAGAGACGAGTGATTTACTGACTGAGGCTACTCGTGCTACTTCATTGACGCCAAATTTGTCTTCTCTAAAGAGAACGGTTTTCATAATGCGGACACGTTCAGGTGATGCAAACAGCTCAACAGGGTTTATCGTGTTCATGTTTCATGAACAAATCGTTCATAACTTATAAACTTTTCGTTCATGTTTCGTGAACAACTACTCCTTAAATATCTCCTTCATCTTTTCTTCTCTTTGCTTTCTTTCAGGTATTCAATGAATTGTTTTATTACCCCAATGACTAAGAACTTTTGGGCATATCGAAACATTTAAATATTATGGAACTAATTTGTTACACGTGGAACAAAAAGATTACAAAATGGAAATCGTTCTTGATCTTTTGAAGGGAGATAATCACATACGAGGTATCTCGAAAAATCTCTCAATCAATCATATGAGAATCGTACGGGAAATCGCGACATTGGAAAATCTGAATGTTGTTGACTACAAACGGGAAGGAAAAAATAAAGTGTACTCGCTCAAAAAAACTTCAGAAACGAAGAGCATTGTCTATTCCGCCGAGCATTATAAACTTACTCGGTTTCTTATGAAATATCCTTTATTGAGGACAATTATCGAGAAAATCCAGAACGATCATCGAATCCAACTTGCCATTCTCTTTGGTTCATATGCAAAAGGCCGATCGAAGGATGAAAGCGATATTGATCTTTATGTGGAATCACCACGCGTTCAGTTGAAAAAAGATATTCAAAAATTAGATACTCGCTTAAGCGTCCACATCGGAACATATAATACTCTCAGTCCCTTACTCAAGGAGATACAAAAAAATCACGTCATTGTGAAGGGCGTGGAAACTTATTATGAAAAGAACAACTTTTTTGGCTAGACTTTCAACAGAGAAGAAATTGGAACTCGTTGATCCGTCTGATGATATTTGTGACTCCTATCTCAAAAAATCCCATAGCAATCTCGGGTCTGCAAAACTCCTCTACGAAGGTAATCATCTTGAAGAAGCAATTGCTCTATCCTATTATAGCATGTACCATATGCTTACTGCGTTGCTGTTTAAAGTTGGCATAAAGTGCGAGAACCATTCCGGCTCCATTCTCTTGTTGAAGATATTGTTCGGCATTGATAATGAAGATATCTCTCATGCAAAATCAGAGCGTATTGATAAACAATACTATACTGGTTTCTCAGTCACCACAAAAGAAGTCTTGGAGTCAATAAAGATCGCAGAGATCTTCAATGCGAAATTGTATGACTTCATTTCCCGATTGAGGGCAGGAGACATTGAACACTATCGGA
>JAHFLI010000142.1 GCA_023255615.1 Candidatus Woesearchaeota archaeon | reverse complement strand
GATCGGCGAATTAAACACATTACATACGCAAGGTATTGAATTAATTGAACCTGCTGATCTTTCTGGATCATTAACTGGTCGACATAATCTCTACAACCATTTGGAATTAATGATTAAAGGTGCAGAAGATTATGTAACTATTATGACGACAGAATCTGGTTTAATGCGAAAAGTAGAAGGACTAAAACCGGTGTTTGAGAAAATCAAAAAGAAAGGTGTCAAAGTACGAGTTGCTGCTCCATTGACGAAAGAAAATATGCAAGCTGCTGCTGAATTAGGATCAGTCGCTGATGTTCGTCATACGAATGCAAAAGCACGATTTTGTATTGTTGATGGAAAAGAATTAATGTTCATGGTGCTTGATGATGCTCAGGTGCATCCTACCTATGACATTGGTGTCTGGGTAAATACACCATTCTTTGCGGGCGCATTGCAGAATCTCTTTGAACTCGCCTGGAAAGATATGAAACCGATGAAAAGGTAATTTTTCTTCTTTTAAGATTTTTTTCTTTGTGATTCATTAATGTTGGAAAAGAAGTAGGGCTGATTGAAAATCTTTATGCTGCTAATTGAAGAGATTTTTTTCTTGGAAAAATCTTTAATGCCCGTGAACGGCGAGGAAGTGAAAAGCGGTCGTCTGAAGGTGGCTTGAAATACATTCCTTCAGTATCTTTTTCTCTTAAATCGCTCATAAGGGCTTGAAGATCTTCATTTTCTATTGCTTTTTCTTCTCCGTGTCTAATCATTTGTGCAATGTACTCGGGGTCATTTCTCATTCTATCAAGATCCTTATCAGGTGTAATAAGCACGTGGCCATGTCGTAAATCTTGTATTTGTGAAACACGATATTGATAACATCCGGGATGTCGTTTGAGAATATCTCTTTCTTCCCTCGAAGTGTTTCTCATCGCATTATAAAAAAAGAGCTTCTCGAGGAAAGATAACTTAGATGCATGTCCGATTGGTTTTGTAAGAATGAATATTTTTCGCGCATCTTCAATTCCGTAATCGACATCGTACCCGTGATCTGTCTTTCTAACAACAGGAACATCAAAGGGAAAAGTATCTAAACCTCCTCCATCTGAACAAAGTCTTCCATAGAGTCGTTCAGGACCACCGCAAACGAGGGGAAGTTTCATGGCAACTCGCAAAATATTAAAAAGATTCTCGACTCCATCAATAGGATATACACTGCCATCGTCATTAAATGTAAATGGAACATAGCCGTCAGTAACGGAAACATACAACGGCCTTCCATTCTGAACATCTGCAATGGGAATAGTGATGCGAGATCCTGAATGAAGAAGTTGTTCCTCCGAAAG
This sequence comes from Candidatus Woesearchaeota archaeon, assembly GCA_023255615.1. Taxonomy (GTDB): domain Archaea; phylum Nanobdellota; class Nanobdellia; order Woesearchaeales; family JACQSR01; genus JACQSR01. The sequence goes on along the minus strand of JAHFLI010000142.1, from coordinate 2,046 downwards.
AGCAAGATCACCTTCCCGTAAAAGATTGATAAGAAAGTCAAGATTTACTCGTGGTAATCCAACGTAAGGTCTTTCTACAAATGAATCTAATGTTACACGCTCGCCCCATACAACATCGCCAGCATCAAGTTGTTGGGTGACATGGTAAAGTAAGGTAGGAATTCCTGACGAAGATCCAACATAGTAGTCGGCATGTTTAAGTCCAAAGTGCCTATCTAAAGCCCGAACAACGCCGTAAGTAAAAGCCCCCCTCATAGCTCCACCTTCAGCTATAATAGCAAGAGAACTTGATGAATGTAAATGAGAGCTTTGCCCCAATTCATAGCTGCCGCTCAGATCCACCCCCGCTGTACTAGAACCCAGTGAGCCCAGTGACATCAGGATGAAAAGGTAATGGACTTCAGAATATAAATATTTTTCTATTTGAAATTAAAATGTTATTATGACAACAAAACATTTTATATCTGAAAACAATAAGAGATAATATGTACGCACGTTCAATGGAGATAACGGAACTATATCTTTCACACATATTTCCCACGAAAACACCACAAGATAGAAAATTACCCCCTGGATTATTTTATGCTCTCCTTGCTCAAGGTGTTCCACTTCCAGAAGATCTATTAAGAAAAGGACTCGAAGTGATGGTTGGACAATCGAATTCAGTTTCGCATCGTCGGGATAATTCAGAAACTCGGCACGGATCAGATTAAAAAAGAAAAAATTAAGCGGTTCTCTTCTGCTCAAATTGTGCAACGGGAATTAATTGATATTTTCCCGCTGCATAATCTTTTCCCATTTGGCCAATTTCTGCAAATGAATACGCTCTTTCATCATGGAATGGAACAACATTTCCTCGATTGAAAAAGTTTGTAGCAAGTTCACGTTGCCATGGTGCCGCATAATGGGTATTGACCTCTCCCTGGCGCTCGATGCAGGTTATTGCGCGAACATTTGATAATTTCATCCCTTCTTTCCAGCCAGCCGTTGTAATTAATCCTGCTCGAGCAAGCATGTCATGATTCCTTTTTTCTACTGGTTCTCCGACATAATCCACAACGACATCAACTTTTCTTCCATCTGTTTGTTCTATGACCATTTGCATGAACCGCTGATGATCGGATTCATATCCTAATTTATACTCAACCGCAGAGATTCCATGTTTCTGAGCAAAAGCGTCCGCCAATGAGCCATCTCCTTTTTTCTGTTTACTAACTGCATCCTTTGCACTTGAATATTTCACGTCATCCATACCCTTAAATGGATCTCGACTCACAAACCGCAATCCTGCATCCTCATAAAGAGAACGTCGATCTTCAGACGCTATAACAAAAATATTATGTCCTTGTTGATGAGCAATTTGGGCTTCAAAGTAACTGACTGCTCCACCCCATACGGCAACATTCAAAACGGGACGTTGATTCTCCGCTACTTGAGCACGATATCTTTTGAGTACGAGATCCCAGTTTGCAAAAGCAGTTGGTCCTCGTAGCGACCATGCCGCCCATTCAAGATCTGAAAAGGAAGTGTCTTTCGGAATTGGCTGTAATGTAAATACGGGAACAATTGTGCTTTCTGCAAGCAACCCTGCTGAATGAGTTTTATCATATGCATGGATTCTTATCGGAAATCCAAATTCATCTTGCTCCCCATTACAAAAAAAGACGTATTTTTTCCCATCACTATCAACAACAACTCCGGAATTTCCGAGAACAACACCAGTTTCAAAAGGGTGACTGGTTCCATGAGCCTCATTTGCTTCTTTTATTCTTTGGTTTCTATCCTTAACGACATCGAGAGGGATACCGTCAAGAGCGTGGTCCATGTTTCCCTCCCAGGAAACAGCAAGAGGAAATACTTCCTTGTATTCGACACCAGGGATTCCTATGACACTGGGATCTGGAAGTGCGAAGCCGTCTTCTAAAATTGACGTCCTCCCATAACTGAAGTTATGGGATTCCGATGATTTGGCGTGATGCGCCTCGAGATATTGTTTTGCTTTTTCTACGGTTATGTAACCGACACTTGCCATAAATTTACCGGGAC